>JBJOQB010000171.1:0-23552 GCA_046050125.1 Pseudomonadota bacterium | reverse complement strand
TAATGAAGTGTAAGGATTATTATATTCTGCTTGTTTATCAAATAATTTATTCAGTTCGTCTTCTACCATAGTTCGATTTACGGTATTAGCGTAATCATTTGTAGTATTACGTTTTCTATTTCTATATTTTTCATCTTTATATAGCATTTCGCCAAATGTTTGGTAATTCTTCTCTGCTAGTAATTTTTGATTATCGCTAATTGCAGATAAGGCTTTTCCTGTTTCTTTATCTTTTAAATCTTCTTTTTTAGAATTACTTTGAAAGCCACGATGTTTAACCAAGTAATATAAAACACTTGCCCATTCTTCTTTATTCAAAGCTCTTTCTAAGCCATCTGTCCTTAATTTCCATGTATTATGTTTAGCATCTTGCGGAAGAATAAATGAAGGTTTTAGCAAGCTAAATTTATTTTTAGATAAATTAACTTTATCAATTAAGCCATATTGTTTAAATAATTTTTGTAATAATTCTTTGCGGTGCTTAGTTCTACGCAAACGCTTTCTTGTACCTCTATGCTCACGATAATCAGCATTTAGTGCTTTTCCATCTTTTGCATTTTCTCCTGCATCAAAAAGCCTAACACCCACATGCTTAATCATGCCTTGATAATTATCTTCTTGATTATGCAATTCAAGAACACAGCTCCCTACTGAAGCAATTCCCACATCGATACCAAAAATCATTTGCGTTTTCTCCAAATAACTGTATAATATGGGTTAATTGTAGCATATCTTTGAGCGAGACGTTGTTATAACAAATTATCTGTATTGTTTACAGATGAAATGAACATGCCCTCCCCTAAAAAGGAGGGCTTTTTATTTTAAAAGTATTCTCTAAATATTAATTTAATAACAATCACTACACCATAACTAAATTTTACTTCAAATTAATTATGATTTAGATATATTTCTCTACAGCTGATGCTATTTGTTTTGATGCAGGTGTTATATGTATAATTTCTGTTGAATTATGCTCAGAAAAATTACCATTATTATCAATAATATTTATTATTCCTAATCTAAATAATTCATCAACATAATTTTTATGCTCCATATTCATTGAGCTAATGCATGCTACAGTCATTTTTGGTAAAATACCAAAAAGTTGTGTAACCATAGTTGTTGATTCGCCTGTAACAATTGCATCTTTATAATTAGCATGTTTTGCAAATTTTTGTAAAGCGGGGGCTAAAGCACTTACTACAGTTTTTTGATTGAGCATTAAACTAAATGTTTCTACAGTGCAGTTATATGATTTTATAACATCTTCAACGGCTTTTATTACTTCATTAACAATCCCAGCTTTATGTGGATTAGTTTCTAGTAACTTTCCATCTTCGCTACATACGCCAGTTCTTGGGCTATCTAGTAACACAAAATTTAATTTATCCCCATCTTGTAAATGTTTTATACAAATTGATTTAGTTAAATTAATAGCTTCTTCTTTGCTAAAATTATGCCATGTTCCGTCTTCAGCTTGATAATCTCCACCTAATACCAGTAGTATGCTTTGCTTATTAATTTCAGGAATGGCTTTTGTAGAATGCTGTTCAAATAATTCACATTTTTTCTTAATTTGCAAATCACTTAAATCATGTGCAACGCCAAATGTTCTTTCCAAATTTGAATTAGTTGTAAGTTTTTGAATGTGTTCCTTATCAATAATATTTAAGGAGGTAATTGGTAAAGAAGTTATGGTTGGCAAAATTTGATTATTTAAAAATTCATGTGTCATTTCATGGCTTGTTGCTACAGAAATAATGTTTTTATATAAATCATCTTTATTGATAGAATTCAAATCTTGTTTAATATCTTTTAATATAGCAGATAAATTAATGCTAAAACCTGACATTACTAAAATTACTTGCTTGCCCTTAATCAAATCTTGAATAATTTCATTTTTAATTTTAATCAATTCATTTGAATTTGTGATAGGAAATTCTACCCTTTCAATGCTGTTATATGTTAATTTTGGTAATTGTTGAATTTCATCTAGTATACCTAATGCTTGTGATTTATCTCCTACTTTGCTTTCAGAAAATATACCAATTATTTTAGCTTGTGAATGAATGATATTAGGGGTTAATTTAGATGTATTGTTTACAAAGGAATTAATAGGATATTTTTCTGATTTTATTATTTTCATAAATTTGATACGTTTAATTTTAATAAATTTTTAAGATATATAGAATAAAAACAGCCAAGCTTTACATAATAAATTTTATTTTATATAAAAAACTTGGCGTATTATATTTAATTGTATATGTGATATATATTATGAACTTAGCGGTCAATTTCCCCAAATACAATATCTTGCGTTCCAATAATGGTTACTGCATCTGCAATCATATGACCTTTTGCCATTTCATCTAAGCTAGCTAAATGTGCAAACCCAGGGGCTCTTATTTTTAAACGGTACGGTTTATTTGCACCATCTGACACTGCATATATACCAAATTCGCCTTTAGGGTGTTCAACTGCTGCGTAAACTTCGCCTTCAGGAACATGCATACCTTCAGTGAATAATTTAAAGTGATGGATAAGCTCTTCCATATTACTTTTCATATTACCACGTTTTGGTGATGCTATTTTATGATTTTGTACAATTACATCGCCTTGATTTTCTTTCAGCCATTTTATACATTGTTTAATAATATGATTAGACTGACGCATTTCTTCCATTCTTACTAAATAACGGTCATAACTATCGCCGTTTTTTCCTAGAGGAATTTTAAAATCTAAATCAGAATATACTTCATATGGCTGGTGTTTGCGTAAATCCCAGTCAATTCCAGAACCACGTAACATAGCACCTGTAAAACCAAGTTGCATAGCACGTTCAGGAGATACTACGCCAATTCCAACTAAACGCTGTTTCCAAATGCGGTTATCTGTTAATAATGTTTCATATTCATCAACATATGCTGGAAATCTGTTAGCGAAATCTTCAATAAAATCTAGTAAGCTACCTTGGCGGTTTTCATTACGCTTAGCAAAGTCTTTTTCATTACGTTTAAAATTTGCTTTATACTGTGGCATATTATCAGGTAAATCACGATATACGCCACCTGGTCTGTAGTAAGCCGCATGCATTCTTGCACCTGAAACAGCTTCGTACATGTCAAAAATATCTTCACGTTCTCTAAATGCATATAAAAACACTGTCATAGCCCCAACGTCTAAAGCGTGGCAACCAAGCCATAACAAATGATTTAGTAAACGTGTAAGTTCATCAAACATCACACGAATATATTTAGCACGGATAGGAATCTCTATACCAAGTAATTTTTCAATTGCCATTACATATGCATGCTCATTGCTCATCATTGACACATAGTCAAGCCTGTCCATATAAGGCAGATTTTGTATCCATGTTTTGCTTTCAGCTAATTTTTCAGTAGCACGATGTAGTAAGCCAATATGCGGGTCAGCACGTTGAATAACTTCGCCATCTAATTCTAAAATTAAGCGTAAAACGCCGTGTGCAGCAGGATGTTGAGGTCCAAAATTTATTGTATAGTTTTTTATTTCTGACATAAAGCTATCCTAGTATTTTGCACATTATATCATATATTCATCAAAATTCTATAACATCTAGGCTATGCTAATTCATATAAATTCGTATATGATAATTTAGTGTGTTTATTACATAAAACTATTTACATATTCAATCTTAAGCCTTTCACATATATTATTAGTCTTAAATTATAATTCTGTTCATATAAAAATCTTTGCAATTAAATTATAAAATGATATAATCAGTCCAAATGCCTGCTTTTTTACAGGTATATTGGTATAGTTACTTATATTTTAAATACATAGTAAATATAGATATGTAACTAAGCTTTTTTTAACATTAACATTTTGTATATTTTATAACCTGCTTAAGGTTAATTAAGTGGAAATATACAATATTATTTTGGGTTTTTTATATGTCAGAAGTACAAATGGAATCTTTTGCAAGTTTATTTGAAGAGTCATTACAACAAGCTAATGTAAAAGTTGGCGAAGTTATATCTGCAGAAGTTGTTCGTATTGACCGCAACTTTGTAGTTGTAAATGCAGGATTAAAATCAGAGTCTTTCATTCCTATTGAAGAATTTCACAACGATTCTGGTCAAGTAGAAGTTGAAATCGGTGACTTCGTTGCTGTAGCAATTGATTCTCTGGAAAATGGATATGGAGATACTATATTATCTCGTGATAAAGCTAAGCGTTTAGCTTCATGGTTAAATTTAGAAAAAGCTTTAGAAAGTGGCGAATTGGTTACAGGTACTGTAACTGGCAAAGTAAAAGGTGGTTTAACTGTTGTTGTTAACGGCATTAGAGCATTCTTACCTGGTTCTTTAGTAGATGTACGTCCAATTAAAGACACAAGCCCATTTGAAGGCAAAACTATTGAATTTAAAGTTATTAAATTAGATAGAAAACGTAATAACGTAGTATTATCACGCCGTGCAGTTGTAGAAGCTTCTATGGGTGAAGAGCGTCAAAAACTAATCGAAACATTACAAGAAGGTACAATCGTTAAGGGTGTTATTAAAAACATTACTGAATACGGTGCTTTCGTTGATTTAGGTGGTATCGATGGTTTATTACACATTACAGATTTAGCATGGAGACGTGTAAAACATCCAAGCGAAGTAGTTCAACAAGGTCAAGAAATCGAAGCTAAGATTTTAAAATTCGACCAAGAGAAAAACCGTGTATCATTAGGTATTAAACAATTAGGCGATGACCCATGGTTAGGAATTGCCGCTAGATACCCACAAGGTACAAAATTATCTGGTAAAGTAACTAATATTACTGACTACGGTGCTTTTGTTGAAATTGAAAGCGGTATTGAAGGTTTAGTTCACGTTTCAGAAATGGACTGGACAAACAAAAATGTTGCACCAAACAAAGTTGTACAATTAGGTGATGAAGTTGAAGTAGTTGTATTAGAAATTAATGGCGAAATTCGTCGTATTAGCTTAGGTATGAAACAATGCAAACAAAACCCATGGGCTGAATTTGCACAAAATCATAAAGTGAGCGAAAAAATCCGTGGTACAATCCGTTCAATTACTGATTTCGGTGTATTCATTGGTTTAGAAGGCGGAATTGATGGTTTAGTACATTTATCTGATTTATCTTGGAATGAAACAGGTGAAGAAGCTGTACGTAACTTCAAAAAAGGCGATGAGCAAGAAGCTGTAATTTTAGCTATTGATGTTGAAAAAGAGCGTATTTCTTTAGGTATTAAGCAATTAAGTGGCGACCCATTCACAAACTATACAACATCTAATGATAAAGGTGCTGTAACTAAAGTTACTGTGAAAGAAGTTGAAGCTAAAGGTGCAGTAGTTACTTTAGCAAGTGAAGTTGAAGGTTTCTTACCAGCAACTGAATTAGCTGACGGTAATGTTGAAGATGCTACAGCATCACTCACAGTTGGTCAAACTTTAGATGTTGCGATTACAAGCATTGATAAGAAAAACCGTACAATTACTGTATCTGTTAAAGCTTTATCAGCTCCCGCTGAAACAAAAGAAGCTAAATCTAATAATAACAACCAAGAACAATCAGTAAATGCAAACAATGCAGGTACTACTAACTTAGGTGCGTTATTAAAAGCTAAATTAAATGGCTAATAGCATGACTATGATTATAAATTAGGTTAATAATTATTTTAACTTAAAATATAATCCAAACTAAATCCCCATGTGATATGTGATATATATCAGTGGGGATTTTTATTAAATATACATACTAGAATAACCACATAAAAATTTAAGTGTTGATATTTAAACCGTGCTATTTTAAAATAATGGTTAATCATATATCAGAACATAAGTATGCTACTCGATAGTACAGCTGAATATTCCTCATCTTACTTATTCACACAATATCTTGCCAAACCAGAATTAAAATTATCCATAGAAAACTCAAACTATGAATCAATTGATAGCTTAGAGAAAATTCATAGCTTATACAGTAATTACTATCTTAAGATTGATAATAACGTAGCAAAATTTGAAAGCCTAAAAGATGAATTTAATTATAAAATTCAAGTATCTCAACAAGCATTACGTAAATTACGTAATCATGTTTTATGTAGTTTAATTGAAAGACAGCAAAGAAATTTATGTAATTATCAAGAAACTGTTATTACAATGTCTTATTTAGCTGATTTTGCGATTAACACATTAGTAGAGCTAAACCAAAATCAATTAAATTGTATATATAATTATCCAATTGATGAACATGGCAATCCAATCCCAATCATAATTATGGCTATGGGTAAACTTGGAGGCTATGAATTAAATGTATCTTCTGATATAGATTTAGTATTTTTATTTGATGATAATTATGATGCAAATAATATTAGTGAAAAAAATACTAAAGATAGTAAAAAATTACATATTAGTACAAGTGAGTACTTTGAAAAGCTTGGACAAAGAATTATTCAAGGTTTAAATAAAATAACAGAACATGGATTTGTGTTTAGAGTTGATATGCGACTGAGACCATATGGCGACATTGGTAGCATCGTATGTAACGTAAGCATGTTTGAGGAATACTTACTCACTCAAGGTAGGGCATGGGAACGATTTGCATGGCTTAAGGCAAGGCAAGTTTATCCAGCTAACCAAAATAAATATTTAGCTCAATTAATCCGCACATTTGTATATCGTCGCTATCTTGATTACAATTTATTGGAAGCCTTACGAGAAGTACATCAAAAAATTGGTATAGAACAAAATAAAAAGGCTAATCAGCTTAGCATAAAATTAGGAAATGGTGGAATTCGTGAGATTGAATTTATTTCGCAAGTTTATCAATTAATTCATGGCGGGCAAAATCCACATTTACAAGTAAATAATACTATAAATGCTTTAGAAATTCTGCCTAAATATAACTTAATTAGTCATAAAGATAGTCAAGAGTTAATAAGAATTTATGTTGAATATCGCAATTTAGAGCATGCTATACAGTATTTAAGAGATGAGCATACTCACAACTTACCAAAAAATGATAATCAAAAAGATTGGACAAATATTACAATATTATTAAATAAAAGCAATATTGAAAATATTAAGCTAGAAATCACACATAATCAAGAATATGTACATAATTTATTTCAGAAAATTTTTTATGAACCTGAAAAACCAAAACAACAACATTTTGATTTTGAAAATTTACAATTAGATGGTGGGTTAAATAAATGGCTAAATGATAATCATTTCAGCTTGCCTGAACAAATTTTAGCTCATATAAATAGCATGCTTGGTGGTGCTAAATATCGTTTGTTATCAAGTAAGGCTCAACAATATTTTAAAAATTGTATTTATTTTGGAATAATCAGCTGTGCAAAAGCAGAAAATCGAGATATTGTGCTAATGCGTTATATTGATTTTTTAAATATTATTAGTCCAAGACGTTCTTACTTATCTTTACTTGTGCAGTACCCTGCAATAATTAACAAGCTTGTTACTGTGCTTGGTCATTCTTCTTGGATTTCGCAATATGTGATTACTCACCCACAAGTGATTGATGAATTATTACGTTCAGTAGATAAAATTGAGTTTGATTGGCAAGAATATAGAACTCGCCTAGCACATAAACTTGATTTACATAAAAATTCGCTTGAACATCAACTCGATACATTAAGGCAACATTATCATGCGGAAGTTTTTCGTATTTTATTAGCAGAAATTTATGGACAGTATGATGTGTTAAAAATTGCTGATTTACTATCTGCTTTAGTTGATGCTACTTTAGAGGAAACTATTCAAGCGGTATGGAATACAATTGAAATTAATGAACCTGTTCCACATTTTGCAGTGATTGCTTATGGTAAATTAGGCGGTAAAGAATTAGGTTATGAATCTGATTTGGATTTAGTATTTTTATATGATGAAGAAAGTTCTAAATTGCCTGATGCATCAACCACATATACATATTTAGCTCGTAAACTAATTACATGGCTAACTAGTAACACAGGGGCGGGTAAAGTTTGTGAAATCGATACTAGATTAAGACCTAATGGGCAATCTGGTATGTTAGTTAGCTCAATTCAAGGCTTTATTGCATATCAAACCCAAAGAGTAAGTAATAGTGCATGGACATGGGAACACCAAGCTTTAACAAGGGCAAGGTTTTGTGCAGGTAATGCAAAAATTGGCGGAATGTTTGAAAAATTACGTTGTGATATTTTATCTGCTGAAAAAGATAAAAATAAGTTAAAGCAAGAAATTATTGCGATGAGAAGTAAAATATCTCAAGAAAAAAAATATCAAACTGAATTATTTAATTTGAAATATAGCGTTGGTGGCATGATAGATATAGAATTTGTTGTGCAGTACTTAATCTTGGCTTATGGTAAAGAATATGATGATTTACTTAATAATTTAGGTAATGTCAAATTGTTAGAAATTGCTTCAAATCATGGATTAATTGCTAAAGATGTTGCAAACAATGCAGCAAATGCCTATAAGTATTACCGCCGAATGCAATATAAATTACGCTTAGACCAAAAGAAAAGCATCATAAATGCTGATGAAGTACAAAATTTCATTTTAGATATTAAACAACTTTGGCAACATGTTTTGGGTTAAATATAACATGAATAATATAAAAAATAATATTAATATTCTTGCAATTGAAAGCTCTTGCGATGAAACTGCGGTTGCAATTTACAATAGTGAAAATGGTTTGCTATCACATGCACTTTACTCACAAATTTCTTTACATCAAGCATATGGTGGTGTAGTACCAGAACTAGCCTCACGAGACCATTTAGAAAAAATTACACCACTAATTCAACAAAGTTTAGCTGATGCTAAAATTAAACTGAATAATATTGATATTTTTGCTTATACTCAAGGGCCAGGCTTAGCAGGTGCATTACTAGTTGGTGCAAGTGTAGCTAATAGCATGGCATTTGCTTTAAATAAACCAATTTTAGGCATTCATCATTTAGAGGGACATATTTTATCGCCATTACTTGATACATCTAATAATTTAGCATTTCCATTTTTATGCTTACTTGTTTCAGGTGGCAATACTCAATTAATTTGGGTACAAGATGTGAATGAATATGAAATGTTAGGAGAAACTTTAGATGATTCAGCAGGCGAAGCATTTGATAAAACAGCTAAATTACTTGGTATGCCTTACCCCGGTGGGCCTCAAGTTTCACAAATGGCAAATTTGGGGCAGGATATTTACAATTTTCCAAGGCCGATGCAACATTCTAATTGCTTAGATTTTTCATTTGCTGGCTTAAAAACAGCTGTTTTAACTCAAGTAAAACTTATGGGTGGTGTTGAAAATTTAACAGAAATAGATAAATCAAATATATGTGCTTCATTTGTAGCTGCAACTACAGATATTTTAAGCTTAAAGTGTATGAAAGCTATGAAAATGATTAAAGAAAATAAATCATTATCCGAGAATAAATCTCTTATATTAGTAGTTGCAGGTGGCGTCAGTGCTAATTCACAGTTACGTGATAAATTGAATGCAAGTTGTGCTAAGAACAAATATCAGGTTTACTACCCGCCATTAAAGTGGTGTACAGACAACGCAGCAATGATAGCATTAGTTGCTGATTTAAAAATTAAAAAAAATCCTAATTTATTAAATAATAGCAATCAAAACTTAAATAGTGGTAATTTTGATGTAATGCCAAGAATGAAGTTATGACTACTAATGTATATATTTTATTTTTTACTATTTATAATCAAACTAGTAAAACATGAAAAATACCAAATATAGTATTTGATACGCTTAAAATAGCATAATCTTATCTTTAATTAGAGTTTGTTATATTAATTTTAGAAATAAACATTGATTATTTTTGTATTTTATCCCTATATCGGCTATAATATAGCTTCTATTTTTCAAGCATTTTCAATATTCATATGTCGCAACAAAATCGTCAATTACGTAACATCGCTATTATTGCCCACGTTGACCATGGCAAAACAACATTAGTAGACCAGTTATTACGTCAAGCAGGTACATTTTCTCAACATCAACAATTATCTGAAAGGGTAATGGATAATAATGATATCGAGAAAGAACGTGGAATTACAATTTTAGCTAAAAACTGTGCTGTAAATTATGAAGGAGTACATATTAATATTGTAGATACTCCAGGGCATGCGGATTTTGGCGGTGAGGTAGAGCGTGTTTTATCTATGGTTGATGGCGTATTACTACTCGTAGATGCACAAGAAGGGCCAATGCCACAAACTCGTTTCGTAACTAAAAAGGCTTTAGCATTAGGTTTACGTCCAATTGTAGTATTAAATAAAATTGACAGACCAGGTGCAGATGCACATAAAGCATTAGATTTAACATTTGATTTATTTGATAAATTAGGTGCAACAGATGAACAGTTAGATTTCCCTGTAGTTTATGCTTCTGGTTTAAACGGGTTTTCTGGTTTAACTGAAGATGTGCGTTCTGGCGATATGCGTCCATTATTTGAAACAGTTATTAAACATGTTCCAATGCGAGAAGATAATACACAAGAGCCATTACAATTACAAATTTGTTCACTTGATTACTCTACATATGTAGGGCGTATTGGTATTGGGCGTATTAACCGTGGTACATTAAAAGCTGGTCAAACAGTTGCTATGCGTTTTGGTACTGATGGCGAAATATTAAACAGAAAAATCAACCAAATTCAAAAATTTATGGGTTTGGAAAGACAACAAGTACAAGAAGCTTACGCAGGCGATATCGTTTTAATTAATGGTATTGAAGATGTAGGGATTGGTGCAACAATTTGCGATATTAACACACCCGAAGCATTACCAATGCTATCAATTGATGAACCAACACTAGTAATGAACTTTTGTGTAAACACATCTCCTCTAGCTGGCAAAGAAGGTAAATTTGTTACAAGTCGCCAATTAAGAGACAGATTGCAAAAAGAATTAAATCATAACGTAGCTTTAAGAGTTAAAGATACAGATGATGAAACAGTTTTAGAAGTATCAGGTCGTGGGGAATTACACTTAACAATTTTAATTGAAAATATGCGTAGAGAAGGTTATGAATTAGCTGTATCTCGTCCACGTGTATTAATTAAAGAAATTGATGGCGTAAAACATGAGCCATTTGAAATGCTAACTGTTGACCTAGAAGATGAACACCAAGGTGGTGTGATGGAAGAATTAGGTCGTAGAAAAGGCGAATTACAAGACATGGTAAGCGATGGACGTGGTAGAACACGTTTAGAGTATAAAATTCCTGCTCGTGGTTTGATTGGCTTCCAAGGTGAGTTTTTAACTTTAACTGCTGGAACTGGTTTAATGAGCCATATTTTTGAGTGTTATGCTCCAATGAAAGACGGTGCAGTAGCTGAACGTCGTAATGGCGTTTTAATTAGTCAAAATGATGGCGAGGCAGTAGCATATGCATTATTTAACTTACAAGACCGTGGTAGAATGTTTGTTAGCCCAGGCGAAATGTTATATGAAGGTATGATTATTGGTATACATAGCCGTGATAATGACTTAATAGTAAACCCAGTTAAAGGTAAGCAATTAACTAACGTACGTGCATCAGGTAAAGATGAAGCAGTAAGATTAGTGCCACCAATTAAGCTAAACTTAGAATATGCAGTTGAATTTATTGCAGATGATGAATTAGTAGAAATTACGCCTAAAAGTATTCGTTTACGTAAACGCTACTTAAAAGAGCATGAGCGTAAAAAAGCTGCTAGAGAAGAAGCATAATTTAAATTTGTGATTTATATAAACATTTTATTTTGTTGTATAAATTACATCTTTTTATAAAAAATGTAGAATATACTACGTAAGTTAATTTAGAATGTATTATTACATTTATGAATTAACTTACAAATGTCATACTGTATTAAACCAATTGTTACCAATTCTTATGGTACTGAACAGCCTGTAAAATTAGTTGGCGAGATTAAACTACCTGACACAGAGCTAAGTGGATTCCATTCGCTGTCATCATCTCCTAAAAAATCTAAACCCAGTAAATATGTTTATTTTGCTTTGAATTACAATCAAGCATATGTAATTTGTAGTGTTCATAATAGTGGTAAAAATGAAAGATACAAAATTTCATTACCTGCTCTTTATGCATTATTAATTAACACAGCAAAAAAATCATTACTAACAGAGCAAGAAATATATAGCATTCATGCAAAAATGTCATATGAACAAATTTTAGAAGGTGTGCATATATCAGATAAATTAAGAGATTTTAATAATCAAAATTATATTAGGGCTAAGCTTTAGCTTAAGTATATTTTAATATTATCTATACTTTTGATTGCCTATGTCTAATAATCGTATTTTTATATCTAAGTAATTCAGCTAGCTTTTCAACAATATAAACTGAACGATGTTGACCACCAGTACAACCAATTCCAATGGTTACATATGCCCTATTTTGCATAAAGTGTGGAAGCCATTTATTGAAATAATTCACAATATCTTGTATTTGTTGCTCCACTGTTTCGTATTGTTGCAAGAATTCTTGCACAGGTTTATCTAAGCCAGTTAGTGGACGTAGTGCCATGTCATAGTAAGGGTTTGGTAAATGTCTTACATCAAACATAAAATCTACATCGTTAGGTATGCCGTACTTAAAGCCAAAGGATTGTATAGTTAGCAACAAATTATTTTCTTCATTTAGATTATAATTATTAATATTAGAAGAAATTTTATTTACAATATTTTGCACAAGTATACGTAGAGCATTATTCTGTAAAATGCTAGTGTCAATGCTATAGCTTAATTCTTGTACAATCTCAAGGCATGCTCTTTCATGAGCGATTACTTGGCTAAGATTTTTATCCTGTTGATTAATTGTAAGTGGGTGTGGTCTACGTGTTTCAGAAAATCTACGAATTAGCACATCATCACTTGCATTTAAAAATAAAATATCAACTTTATGACTAGCTAATTTTAACTGATTAATAATTAGTGGTAGCTCACTAAAATCATTACCGCTACGTGCATCAATTGCAACTGCTACACGTTTGTAATCAGTTAGTTTTATGCTATTAATTAGTAGGTGTAGTAAGCTTGGTGGAAGGTTATCTACGCAGTAGTATCCTGTATCTTCGAGGGCTTTTAATGCAATTGATTTACCAGAGCCAGACATGCCTGTGATTAGCATGATGTGAATAGCGGAGGGGCAATTCATATTTATTTTTTGTTGCTTTATTAGTTGTATTATATACCGAATTTACTTAATTCACTATATTTGACGTATTTTTGCATAGCAAAATATATATAGCTAAATCAGAATTGCTTGTCATAAAATTATCATTTAGGTATAGCATCATTATTATGATTTATATATACTGAGCTTTATTCAAATTTCCATTTTTCATTTGGAATTATTCAATATAAATAAAGGAAAAAGCAAGTATGACAAACAATACAACCAATAATAGCAATACTAATAATATTAAATCTGTAAGTGGTAGTAACCCAATTATAGAAATTTCTACGGCAATTAAAAACTCTAGTAATCTAAATGCACAAATTTATGCTGAATATGCCAAAGAAGCAAATGAAGATTATGCAAATTTTTGGTACAAGCTAGCAAAACAAAATTTAGCATGGGATATTCCACCAATTAAAAGTGTTGATACAACTAATGCACCATTTTTCACATGGTTTGATGATGGAGAATTAAGCGTTTCTTATAATTGTTTAGATAAGCATTTGCATAATGGTAATAAAAATAAAATTGCCTTAATTTTTGAAGATGATGCAGGCAACGTAAGCAAAGTTACCTACGAAGAGTTATTAGTTAAAGTATGTCATATGGCGAATGCTATTAAAGATATGGGATTTAAACAAGGAGATAGAGCAATTATTTATATGCCGATGAGTATTGAAGCTGTGGTTGCTATGCATGCTTGTGTGCGTTTGGGGATTATTCATTCTGTAGTATTTGCTGGATTCTCTGCTAAAAGCCTGCAAGAAAGGATAATTGATGCTGGTGCAAGTTTAATTTTTACAGCAGATATGCAATATAGGGGTGGTAAACCAATTTTAGTTAAGCAAAACGTAGATGAAGCCTTAAATTTAGGTGGTTGTGAAAGTATAAAAAAAGTAATTGTTTATCAACGTAATAAATTGGCTGATGTTGTTTTGCGTGAAAATGAACATCTATGGCATGATGTAGTAAAAAACCAAGAAGATTTTTGCCCTGCTATCCCATTAAATGCCGAACACCCTTTATTTATTTTATACACATCAGGTTCTACAGGTAAACCAAAAGGCGTACAGCATTCAAGTGCTGGTTACTTATTGCATGCTATTTTAACAATGCAATGGACTTTTGATATAAAGCCACAAGATATATTTTGGTGTACTGCTGATATTGGTTGGATTACAGGGCATACATATGTTGCATATGGACCAATGGCAGTTGGGGCAACACAAGTAATTTTTGAAGGTGTGCCGACCTATCCAAATGCTTCAAGATTTTGGCAAATGATACAAACACACAAAGTAAGCATTTTTTACACAGCCCCAACAGCTATACGTGCATTAATCAAAGCAAATAGCAATGATGAATCAACTCACCCGAAAAATTTTGATTTATCTAGTTTAAGATTACTTGGCAGTGTAGGAGAGCCAATTAATCCAGAGGCATGGCAATGGTATTATGAAAATGTTGGTAATAATATCTGTCCAATTGTAGACACATGGTGGCAAACTGAAACAGGTGGGCATATCATGACACCATTAATTGGTGTAGATAGCATGAAAGCAGGCTCATGTGTTAAGCCAATTGTTGGGATAGATGTTGCAATTGTAGATGAAAATAATCAGGCAGTAGAAAAGCAAAATGGCGGGTATTTAGTTATAAAAAAACCTTGGCCATCGATGATACGTAATATTTGGAATGATAGTGAAAGGTTTAAATCTACTTATTTTCCTGCACAATTTGGTGGAAATGTTTACTTAGCTGGCGATGGTGCAATGCAAGATGAAGATGGTTATTATTGGATTATGGGAAGAATTGATGATGTACTTAATGTTTCAGGACATAGATTAGGTACAATAGAAATTGAATCATCACTGGTAGCACATCATGAAGTAGCTGAAGCAGCTGTAGTTGGTTGCCCAGATGATATTACAGGTGAGGCAATTATTGCATTTGTATCTTTAAAATATGCTAAAACCACAGAGCAAAAACAAGAATTAGAGCAAGAATTAAAAGCATGGGTAGCAAAACAAATTGGCAGTATTGCAAAACCAAAACAGATTCGATTTGGCGATTCATTACCTAAAACAAGGTCAGGTAAAATTATGCGTAGATTATTACGTTCAATTGCAAAAAATGAAGAAATTACACAAGATATTTCAACATTGGAGAATGTAGGAGTGTTAGAGCAATTTATGCAACATAATTAAATATAACGATATTATTATAAAATAATCTACAAATAACCATTATTAAAATACTTATATACGCAAAAAAGTGTAAACTGCTAAAATTTATTTTTAACTAATGGTTTAGGTAGATGCTTATGAAAAATACTATGAAGAAAAATATTATGGCTGGATTAGCAGCAATAAGTTTAGTTAGCATATCTAGTTTTGCATATGCTGAACCAGAAACTTACGTTGTAGATAACAACCACACATTTGCTAGATTTGAATATGGTCATTTAGGCTTTTCTACGCAATTAGGTAGATTTGATAAAACAAGTGGTAGCATAATTTTAGACAGAGCAAATAAAACAGGTTCTGTTGATATTAATATTGATACATCTTCTGTAAGTACAGGCGTTACTGCATTAAATGAACATTTACAAGGCGAAGATTATTTTGATACAAAAAAATATCCAAACGCAACATTTAAATCAGATAAAATTACATTTGAGGGCAGTTTCCCTAAAGTTATTGATGGTAATTTAACCATTAAAGGCATTACTAAACCAGTTAGCTTATTGATTACATCAGTTAAATGCATGAATCACCCAATGACTAAAAAAGATGCTTGTGGTGCAGATGCAATTGCTAAAATTAAACGTAGTGATTTTAACATGGCTAAATATGTTCCAAATGTTAGCGATGAAGTAACATTAACATTAGCAATTGAAGCAAGTAAACCATAATATTGCTGATTATTTTATAAGTGGGATTGCATATCTCACTTTATTTTTAATTTCAAAACCTCACTTAAAATATCATTTCATAAGCATTCAATTCTCTGCTATTCATAAATTACCATCAATTTATCCTAAATCATATAAATATATATCTATATCTAAAAATTGCCCTATACACTACACTTGATTATAATTAGCTAATATTTCACATATAATAAAAAATATAATTCATGTTTTATCAAATATTTCTATTCTTGATTTGTGGGAATATATTGGCATTGTTTACGTCAATTGCTACTATAAATATCACATCAGCTTTACTATTATTAGCTATAATTTTTTATATGCTAAAATACCCTGTTTATTTAGGTGTATTACGCCAACAATTTTTAAATAATAAGCTTATCATATCTGCTTTATTAGCTTTACCTCTTTACATTTTTATACATCAATTATTCTTTAGTCATAGTGTAGTGTCAGCATTTAAAGTATTGATTGAATGGCGAACTTTGTTATATGGATTAATATTTACAATACCATTTTTATTATTCCCTCATCTTATCAAGCCTGTTAGCAAATTTTTTATGTTAGTTGGTATATCATTTGCATTAATTGGTTTGTCATATTATTTATTTACAGGTAAACCATTCAATCAGGAAATATATAAGCATGCTCCGTATTTATGTAGTCAAATTTTAGTTACAGCAATATTTTTAGTATGGCAATTAGCATTATTTAACACAAAAACCAAAATAAAATATTTACTATATATATTAGGTGCTTTAGCTAGCATTATGCTATTTTTTGCTACAAGTAGAAGAACAGGGTATATATTATATTTCTTTGCATTTGCTGGGTTTATTTTAATTAATCTAAAAACTATATTCGGTGTAAAATCATTAAAATATAAATTAATTGGATTAGCGACAATACCATTAGTTTTAGTTGGTTTATACCTATCTCCAACTATGCATCATCGCATCGAAGAAGCAAGCCAAGAAAAACAAATGTACAGCCATGGTAATTTTGAGACATCAAATGGATTAAGATTAAGGTTTTGGAATATTACAAGTAAAATTATTCAACAATCGCCAGTATTTGGAGTAGGCTTTTCAAATTACAAAAGTGAATTTGTTAAAACAGAAACAAATTTTGATGGGTATAATATAAAAGAGCGTTTTGTACACCCGCATAATGAATTTATGCATGTTTGGAGTTCGTTTGGTATATTTGCATTTTTAAATTATGTATTTATACTATTATTTCCTCTTCTAGCTTATATCAAGCTTAATGCTAAGCTAAATAAAAATAGTAATCAAACTAACTTTTATGCTGTGAGTAATTATAGTATTGCAAATAAGGTTTTGGTTATAGCCTTTATAAGCTCAATTGTAGGTACTATGTTTAATGCAATGGCAATTGATATGATAGAGGGGCATTTTTTATCGCTAATTTTAGCAATATATTATGCTACTTATATTAATAATAATAAACAAAATTAAGGCAATCGATACATGTTTTCAATTATCATTCCAACATGGAATAATTTGGAGTTTTTAAAGCTAGCAATAAATAGCATTCGTAAAAATTCTAAATATAATCATCAAATTTTAGTCCATGTAAATGATGGTAGTGATGGTAGTTTAGATTGGCTTAAGCAACAAATTATAGAAGATAGGAATATATTATTTACACATAGTAGCGATAATATTGGTATTTGTTATGCAGTTAATCGTGCATCAAGTTTGGCAAATCAAAAATATATCATATATTTAAATGATGACATGGCAGTATTACCAAATTGGGATACTAATATGTTAGAAGTAGCTGAACAGCTATATTTATCAGGTAAAATGTTTATGCTTTCAGGCACAATGATAGAACCTAGAGAGAGTAAAAATGCTTGCATAGTCAAAGAAAATTATGGTACGAATCCACAAAATTTTGATGAGAAAAAACTAATTGATAATATAGATAAACATAAACGAGCAGACTGGCTAGGTTCAACATGGCCACCAACTTTAGTACCAACATGGTTATGGAATGAAGTTGGCGGTTACAGTACAGAATTTTCCCCAGGTATGAGTAGTGATAATGATTTTAGTATGAAATTATGGCATGCAGGTTGTCGTATATTTGCTGGTTTAGGTAATAGTTTGGTTTATCATTTTGGTTGTGTGTCTACAAATAGAATTGTTAAAAATAACGGTAGAAAACAGTTTTTATATAAATGGGGCATAACTCAAAAAGATTTTGATACAATATGCTTACAAAGAGGTTTAGAAAAAACTAGACAAGAAGTAGTAAAAGAGCTTATATTAACCAAAAAACAAATAAAATTATTAAAATTTGCTAAAATAAAAGCAAAAATTAGAATTTTATTTAAAAATTAATTAATAGTATAAAATAATTGTAATTGTCGGAAGGAGTTGCATATGCGTAAATATTTTGGAACAGATGGTATTCGTGGTAAAGTTGGTGTACACCCAATTACACCTGAATTTATAATAAAACTTGCATATGCAGCAGGAAAGGTTTTAATAAAAGAAAAAAACAGCAGAAAACGCCCAACAGTATTGATTGGTAAAGATACTCGCATATCTGGCTATATGTTAGAATCAGCTTTAGAAGCAGGATTTATTGCGGCAGGGGTGGATACAATTTTATGCGGAGTTTTACCAACTGCAGGAGTAGCATATCTCACACGTGCTTTACGTTTACAGGCAGGCGTAGTAATTTCAGCCTCACATAATCCATATTATGATAATGGTATTAAATTCTTTGATGAAAATGGCAATAAATTATCTGATAGCCTTGAGCTAGAAATCGAACATACTTTAGAACAACCAATCGAATGTGTAGAACCACATCTACTAGGCAAAGCAAAAAGACTTGATGATGCAATTGGGCGTTATATTGAATTTTGTAAAAGTACATTCCCAAATGATTTAAATTTAAATAATGCAAATTTAGTATTAGATTGTGCAAATGGTGCAAGTTATAAAATAGCACCTAGTGTTTTTCATGAATTAGGAGCAAATATTGTAACTGTCGGTAACATTCCAAATGGTACAAATATCAATCATGAATGTGGTGCAACACATACAGAAAATTTACAAAGTATCATGAAAAACTATAAAGGCTATATTGGCTTAAGTTTTGATGGTGATGCAGATAGATTACAAGTAGTTGATGATGAGGGTAAATTATATAATGGCGACGAGTTATTATATATACTAGCAACTCAGCAAAAACAACAAGGTGTAAATATTGAAGGTGTTGTTGGCACATTAATGACGAATATAGGTATAGAGCAAGCATTAGCAAGGCAAGGCATAAAATTGGTACGTGCAAAAGTTGGTGATAGGTATGTACTAGAACAATTAAATGCACATAAATGGCAATATGGTGGCGAAAGTTCAGGGCATTTACTATGTTTAGATAAACATACAACAGGCGATGGAATTATTGCTGCATTACAAGTATTGGCTGTATTGCAAAAGCAAAATTTAACATTACAAGAAGCATTAAAAGATGTAGAAATGTATGAACAAGTAATGATAAATCTAAACTTAACTAATAATTTTAATTTTAGCAAAGCACCTGAAAGCTTGCATCAGCAAATTACAGATGTGGAAAATATCTTAGCACAAACTAATACAGGACGTGTGCTAATTCGTGCATCTGGTACTGAGCCAAAACTAAGAATTATGGTTGAAGCTAAAACTAAGGATATAGCACAAGATGTAGCAACTAGACTTGCAGAGATTGTAAAAACGTATATGTAGTTTATTAAATTACAAAAATAAAACAAACAAATATATAATAATAGGAGATAAACAAATGCAAAATGATAACCATCAAATAAATAAATCATATGATAAAAATTCATTCATAATTCTTTTTGCGATATTAGCAATTACAATTATTGCTGTGTTTTCACGCCATCATATTCCGCAAGACCCCCATTATCACAATTTTGCTGATGCTCATACAATGATTGGAATTCCAAATTTTTATAATGTAATTTCTAATATTCCATTTTTAATAGTTGGTTTACAAGGTTTATTTTATTTATATAAATACCCTCAAAAACTAGCAATTAATCAGCATAATATAATCGCTTATAAAATATTTTTTCTATTTATTTGTCTAGTATGTTTTGGTTCGTCTTACTATCATTTATTACCAAATAATTACCGCTTACTATGGGATAGATTGCCAATTACAGTTGGTTTTATGGCATTGATGAGTATTGTTGTTAGTGAAAAAATTAATACAAATTTGGGTAGAAAGCTATTAATACCATTTATTTTAATTGGAATTATTGCTTTGGGACATTGGTATTACACAGATTTACAAACTAAAGGACATGGAGATTTAAGAGCATATTTATTAGTGCAATTACTGCCAATTGTTTTATTGCCTACAATTTTATGGCGATTTAAATCAGGATATAATACGAATATAGGTTATTACAGTATTTTTGTATATTACATTTTAGCGAAATTTGCTGAATTATTTGATAAACAAATATTTGAGTTAAGTTTTCATACGATTAGCGGGCACTCTATAAAGCATGTGCTAGTTGCAATTGGTATTTATGCTTTACTAAAAAGTTATAATCAATCAAAATTTAAAAATACATATTAGCTAATCTCTTATTAATTTACAGATATTTGGTAATTCTTGAATGCTTCTAGCAGTTGGTCTTACCAAAATATCAGGGTTTATTGAAACATGTTTGGCAGATTCTAATCTATATTTTTGGACTAATTGTTCATATTCTTTATTCTCATATATTACAATATCAGGCTTCATTGATAATAGTGCCTCAGGGTTAATCATTGATGTTTTGCTCGATTTAAATATATTATAAACATTGCATTTTGCTAGCAAATCATCGATATAATTATCTCCAATTATTGTCATAATTGGCTTATGCCATAATGGATAAAAGTATGATTTTGCTTGATACTTAGCTGTTTTATAGTGATTTTGGGTTTGCTCAATTGTTTTAGCAAGTTTGTAATTTAGTGCTTTTATTTTATGATTACTATCACTATCATTATTAGCTAATTTAGAAATGATAGCTAAATTATTTAACACGTCTTGAGTAGAATTTGTTGATAGCCAAATGGTTTTAATATTATATCTGGCAAGTATTTTTTCGAATGCTTGTGGATTTCCTTCTTTCCATGCTAAGGCAAAAATTTTAATTTGAGGGTTAATAAAATTATTATTATCACTATTATTAGATATTTTTGTGGAAGATAATTTAGATATTATGGTTACAATTTTTTCTATATATAATGTTTGATAATCAGATATAACGGGAAAATTCAAAGCTTGTTTGGGATAATCACTATAAGAGCTAACGCCAATTAATGCATTTTGAGCATTTGCTTCAAAAACTAATTCAGTAATGTTCGGGGCTAAACTGATAATGTAATTATTTGATTTAAAACCAGAATTAGCATACACACTATGCATATTATTGATTAAAAATATACATAGCGAGAATAATATTATTAAATACTTTTTATATATTTTATAATTTTTAGAAAGCATAAATTGATAGTTTAAAAAATTATACTTCTAAATTATCAATTAGCCTAGTTTTTCCTAACCTAGCAGCAGCTAAAATTACTAATTGTTCTAATGGCTCGTCAAACTCTTCATTTATTTTTTTTAAGCTAGATTGAGTACGTATTGATATGTAATCTACATTCCAACCTTGATTATTTAAAAATTGAGTTGCTTCAAATTCAAAAGCATTTAACTCAGATAATATATTAACTTTATGTGTAATATTTTGTTCTTTTAGTTGAATAATTTTTTGTCTTATATTAGTTAATGTTTGATAAAGTTGAGTGGATTTTGCTCTTTCTTCAGCATTCAAATATGCATTGCGAGATGATAAAGCTAAGCCATCATCAGCCCTTACGGTTTCTTGAGCAATAATTTCAACTGGCAACGCTAATTGCTTGCACATTTTTCTAACTAGCATTAATTGTTGATAATCTTTTTTACCAAATACAGCAACTAAAGGCTGAACACAAGAAAATAATTTTAGTACAACTGTACACACACCGTTAAAAAAGCCAGGTCTAAATTCTCCTTCTAAAATATCGCCAATTTCAGTTGGTGGAGATATTCTGTAAGATTGTGGCTCGGGATACATTTCTTGCTCATTTGGTGCAAATAAAACATAAACACCTTCAGATGTTAGCTTATCAATATCATTTTGTAATGTGCGTGGATACTTATCAAAATCCTCATTTGGTGTGAATTGTAATCTATTTACAAATATCGAAACTACAACAGGATTGCCATGTCTTTTAGCTGTTCTAATTAATTCTAAATGACCTTCATGCAGATTACCCATTGTTGGTACGAATGCAACACGAGTATGCCCACGCATATGCGCTCTTAACTCTGATATAGTTTGAATAACTTTCATATTTTATATATGTATATTGTGATTATTTTTTATTAAAGATTTGATTAAACCATGGCTTAAATGCTATAGGTGTTCGCATATTAGCATATTCTTTACCTTGATAGCTACGGTAACGGCACATTAAAAAGTAATAGCTTAAAATACCTAAAAAGTAAAACTGTAACAAAAACATCCAAAAAGGTGCTTTACTAAACATAAAAGCAATATTTGCCACCGTCCATAAAAATATTAACCCTAGATATAATAAGGCATGATGGCTTTTCTGCAACATATCCTTACTGTAATCAAGCCATCTTTTTTTATCTTGTTCTGAAATATCAATATTAGTATTATCAGTAGTAGTATCATATTGATTATTTAGATTGCTATCATTATTCTTAGATAAATCCTGTTTAATCTTATAGATTAGCATAATATTTTTTATACTTGGTAATATGCTAGATAAATTTAAAAGAGATTTTCCAATAACGCTTGGTATGGAGATAATTTTAGTAAGAATATTGCGAGATTTCATAGTATTTATATATGTACAAGAATAATTTTGATATATAAAACATATTCTTTACATATCAAATATGAATAATATTTAATTAATACATATTATATATAACTTCTGTATTTATATCATTTTTTTTAGCATTTTCTAATATAAATGCTAGTTTTTCATCTTCATGTAAGTCTACAGTATCAATCTTAATTGTATAATTATTTAAACCCGCATTCTTAATTTTAATTGAAAAATCATTTGATGTATCATAATTAGAACTTGGGTAAATTATTTCAAACATATTTTGAATTGTTATCTGATTTGATAATCTCATGTATGGATTGGTTTTTGGATAACGTGTTGAAGATTTATCAAACTTGCCGTAAAACCTCGTCCTTCAGGGCGGGGATATAAGGCAACACGAAAAACACGAATAAAAAGCATGGTTTTTAGAGTATTTTGAGTGAAAAAACAAATTAGCTAGT
>JBJOQB010000170.1:0-6256 GCA_046050125.1 Pseudomonadota bacterium | reverse complement strand
TTACAAAAAATCATTTAAAATAGAGATATTTATTAAATTTTAAAAGTGCTTAATTATGGTAAAAAAAATTACAGATAAACCAACAAAATTTATAATAACTGAAATGAATTCTGATTTAAAAATATCATTTAGTGAGCCACTAGGGGCTACAGGTGTTTTTGGTTATCATAATTATAAACCATTAATTTTAGAAACATATAAAAAAGACTCCAACTGGGATTTAAAAAGAGATTTAGATAATCTTAAAAAAACTCAAGGTATTTCAGATTTAAATAAATTAGATAAGGTTTTAAATAACTATTTGGTGCAAGGTTGTCCGCTTGCTGCACTTAGAAAAATTAAATTAATATTGATGAATATGGAAAGTAGTGCGAATAGCAACATAGAGCTTGCAACATCATTACTATTTAGATTAATTAAAGATAATAATAAAACAGAACTAGAAGATGATATTTACGGCGGTTCAGCAGATGCATTAGATATGTTTTTGGACTACATGCCAAAATTAAAAGAAATTGTTCCACATGAAACACAGCTAATAATTGATGAATTAACTCAACAACTTAAAAACAGTGGTATTGATAGCTCAGAACATAAATATGATAATACAGCTAAGCATGCTGATATCTTATCCAAATTCTATTTTATACAAACTAAATTTGATGATAGCAAATTAGCATTAAAATTGGATTTAGCAAATCATTTTAGCGATGCTAATTTTAAAGGAATTGATAAAGGCATACAAACTAATATTAAATCATTTATCGAAACTCAACATGAATATGATTCTAATATTACACAAGCATTTAGTGAGGTTGAGAGCATAAAATTTGCTCAAAAAATGGAAGAAAAAGATTATTCAAATTTATCTCCTAGCCAAAAAATTAAAACAATTCAATATTTGAGAGCGTTAAATGCAGATAGATAAAAGATATTTAATATCATTTCGTGTAAATTCTGGATACCTATCTTCATAGGTATGAAACCATTGTGGTTTCATTACCTAAAATAAAGAATTTTTATTATCTTATAAAGTTAATACAATAACCATCTATGATTACATGCTTTTTTTACAAACTAACTAATGGTTTACAAATTGTATTTTAATCATTATTAATCCATATCTTCAATTGTGATATTGGCACTAGAACTAGATTGTACATTTGAAGCTAGAATATTTAAAGCAAATTGCCTTTGTTCTAGATTATCAATTTTAGATATGTTTTTTATATCTGAAAAAGTACAAACAGCTAAACAAGAGCCATATCCACTTTTTTGAATGTAATACCTTAAATAATCTGCATCTTCTCTTGTCTTACAAGCAATGAGGCTAGCAGTAGCTGTGCCACGAATGCCACAAATAACAGAGCTTTTATCAGAAGACGCTTCCAACCTAGCTTCATTATTTGTAAAAATCATAATATCCATTTTACCCAATTTATCAAAATCTTGGATAAATTCACTATCATCTTTATGTAATCTGATAAATTCATCTATTTTTTTAGATTTGCTTGATAGCTTAGCTAGTTGAGAGAATGTTTTTGTTTCTTTTGCCCAATCAGCATATACAGTTGAATTAATTTTAAAAGCTTCTTTGCTTTTTGTTGATGAACCAGATAAATGGTTACAACAAAAAATTACATTACTGCCCGAATTTGCTTTCAGCCAATCAGAACTAAATCTAGGATTTGTTTCAAGTGGTACAACAGGAGTAAAAATATCTGGGTTTTGAATTGATGTACTCAGTGGTGCCATGGTTAAATTTGTATTTGGGTGAACCAAATTCATAACGTATCGTGCATTAGCAGAACTGTGGCATGCACCAGATACTTTATTTTGATAACTATAAGATGATGGTGTGCTAGTAGTATGTGTGTAAAATTTTGTTGGCATATAAGTATATAATAATAATAAGTTATTTACATTATATTATCTATTTAATATAAGTAAATTGGTATTAATACGATGTTTATTAATTATAAAGTACTTTTATACAAAGTGTAATATATTTTTATCCCACATATAATGCATGCCTATAAAAATCAGTATATATATGCTACAATCTGTAGGTAAAGTCTTCTAAACGACTGCTAAAATACGGTATTTTACATTATTTTAGAGGAAAGTCTGGACTCCATAGGGCAGGGTGATGGCTAACAGCCATACGTAGTGATGCGAGGAATAGGGCCACAGAGACGAGCCAATTAAGTTTGGGTGAAACGCGGTAACCTCCACTCGGAGCAATCTCAAATAGGTAAACGCATGGTATGCAAATATCATATATGTTGCCCGCATAAGTTTACGGGTAGAGAGCTTGAGCATATGTGCAAATATATGCCTAGATGAATAGTCGTTGAATATATGGTTCGCTATATATTACAGAATCCGGCTTATTGAAGGCTTTACACATTTCATAAATTATATATGTATTTATTGATAATTTTATTGATAGTATATATGTATAAAATCTATACTCTTTCTAAAATCTTTATTTTTGCGAGGTTTTTATGCTTGATACAATAATAAATTTTTTCACAACTCTACATTGGGGTGCTGTATTACAAATTGTTGCAATTGATATTTTGCTAGGTGGTGATAATGCGGTTATTATTGCATTAGCATGTAAAGATTTACCACATAACTTGCGTAAAAAAGGTATTTTATGGGGTACAGCAGGTGCAATTATCATGCGAGTTATTTTAGTGATATTTGCTATGTCATTGCTAACATTACCATTCTTAAAATTAATTGGTGGTTTATTATTATTCTGGATTGGTATTAAATTATTAACTCAGGGTGATGATGCTCATGGAGAGGTTGCTTCAAGCGATAGATTAATGAGTGCAATCAAAACAATTTTAATTGCAGACCTTGTGATGAGTGTTGATAATGTAATTGGTATGGCAGGTGCTGCACAAAAAGCTAGCCCAGAACATCAAGTTCCATTAATTATTTTTGGTTTATTAGTTAGTATTCCAATTGTGGTTTGGGGTAGTCAGTTAGTATTAAAAGCTTTAGAAAAATACCCTGTAATTATCACTCTTGGTGCTGCTTTACTAGGTTGGATTGGTGGTGGATTACTGATTACTGATGTTATTATGGAAAGCCATGTTGGCATTAATGCAAAAGCTATTTTGCTTGATTTAGGTTTAATAAAAATTACTCCTGTAATTATTGCTGAAATACTTGGTGCTTTACTGGTAATATTTGGTGGTAAATTGATTGCAAAAAAAAATAGTGCATAGATATATTTTAACTTAAGCTAGATAAATAAAGGTTGAGATAATGCTCAGCCTTTTTTATGCTCAAAATGGATTTATAAAATACAAAATAATATATTAAATATGGAAGATTTACAAAAAAAAATTGGATATTCGTTTAAAAATAAAGCTTTATTAAAACAAGCTTTAACTCATCGCAGTTATAGTGCAAATCACAGCGAACGTTTAGAGTTTTTGGGCGATGCTGTGCTAGATTTATTGATTAGTACATGGTTATATAAAGATTATGAGAATTTATCAGAAGGTGAATTATCTAGAATTCGTAGTAATGTAGTGTGTAAAGAGGTGCTAGCTAGAATTGGGCAAGATATGGATTTATCTTCATTTGTTTACTTAGGGGCTGGTGAGCTAAAAAGTGGAGGGGCAACTAAAGATTCTATTTTAGCTGATTGTGTAGAAGCAATTTTAGGTGCTATATACTTAGATAATGGCTTAGATACAGCTATGCTTATAGTTAAAAATTGGTTTCAAAAATATATCATAGAAAATAGTAAAACAAAGCAAAAAGATAGCAAAAGCAAATTACAGGAGTACTTGCAAGGTAGAAAAATGCTAACTCCAAAATATGTATTACAAAAAATTGATGGTAATGCACATGAGCAAATATTCACAGTGGAATGCATAATTGAGGATTTAAAATTAGCTAAAACAGCTAAAGCCAGTACAAAAAAAGAAGCAGAGCAGTTGGCTGCATTGGCAATTATGAAAGAGCTAAAAATTTAAGCTGTATAAATTAATATACCCTAACCTAAATTTTTAGTTTCACGTGAAGCATAAAAAAGCTAAATAGGCTAAATAACTATTTTAAGCTTTTACTGTTTCCCCTAACTCGCCTAATCCAAATTGCTTTTTCATATCACTAAAATCAGAAACACTTGCATTTATTTCTGGTTTTGGTATTCCCACAAATTCTTTTGTTTCTTTCATTTCTTTTATTTCTTTTACATCAGGCGTAGAAGTTGCTTGCTTGGTTTCAGTTTCTTTTGGCTTATCTTTATTGTCTAATTTTGTTTCTTCGCCCTCGCCAGTTTTTTCGGTTTCTACTTCTGGTTTTTTTGATGCTTTTAATTCAGCTTTTTCTTTTTTCTTTTCTTCTTTGTATTCTTCTAATTCAGCTTCTTGCATTCCTGATAAGATGCCACTCAAAATATCTGTGCCATGTCTTAGCTCAGTTTTTGATGAAAATCTATAAAATAAAGCTGTTTTTTCATGTAAAGCACGTAGTATTTTTGCATGGTCGGGAGATTCTCCATCTAAGCCAACTTTTTCTGCTAAATCTTTAATTACTCCATTTGCAATGTTATATTGGTCTTTTAATGATTGCTCCCTTCTTAATTCTTTCATTCCTTCATGATTTAAGTGAGTATCTGCAAACTTATCTTTGATATCAATTTGTTTTTCTTTTTTATTAAATGGGTTTAAACGTCTTTCTTTATGCGTAATATCACGAGCTAACATCGTCATAATATAGCCCGCATTTGATGATTTTGATAGTAATTCTAAGAATTGAATTAATTCAGCTTTATCACTGCTTGTATTTCTGGTTACAGGCTCTAAAACTGTTCCTTTAGCAAATTCAGTTTTTACTAATGTGTCTATGAGTTGTTGTTCATCTAGCTTAAATGATTGAGCATAATTATGTTTATTTTTAATTTGTAAGTTTTTAATAGGTGTGTGTAAGAGTTGTAATGTTAATAAAGATGTAGCATTTAATGCATAGTGTCCAGCATGGTACTTAACAGAACTTGATACAGGTACATTTTCTTTAATATGTTCAAGAATTTCTTTTGTAACATGTTTTTGATTTTTTAATGATATTAATTTTTGCTCTACATCTTCTTTTGTCATTTCAGGATTTAGTTCAAGCAATTCTTTAATATCTTCAACATTTCCACTGTGTTTATGTGCTTTATTTTCAGCAGTGATTGAAATAATTGCAGATAAAACGATACAAATTGGTGCAACAATAGGAGTTGCTAATCCGCCACTTAAAGCAGTACTTACGCCAAGTGAAGATAAAGAGCTTATGCCAAGTATTGCAGTTCCCACAGCGTCCATTGCCCAGCTTGCAACATTGGCTGATTCATATCCAATATTTTGTTTAATATTTTGTTGTTGAATCATGCGAGCTTGTTTGCCCTGTAAATTAATTCCTTCCCCTTTTTCTTGGGCTTTTTCTGTTTCAATTTTATCAATTTTATTAGATGCTAGTAATGTCTCAGTTAATTCAAAAACTTCTTTTATGCTATGCCCCATATTCATTAATGCTTTAAAACAAGCAAGAAATATACCAACTGATAAAACATGCGGTGCAACATCTTTAGTAAATTTACCTGCCACTACCATAACAGTAGCTAAAATTGATAAAGCAGCACCTGCCTGCTCAAACATGGCTTTATGTTCACTTTCTTTAATATATGTAATTGCAGCTTTTAGTACTTTTGCTGTTTCTATATCTTTAGGGTCATCTGATGTTGCTAGCTCTTTTACTTGATGTTCAACTTCTTTAAGTACAGCTTTTAAATCCTTTCCTTCTTTTCTTGCTTCGCATAAACAATAAGCATTCCATACAACAGAGCCAACACCAACAGTAGCTGCGAAAGCATTCAATCCTTCAGAAAGGTCTTTATCTATTTTTTTTGGTGCTGACAACATTGCATGGTTTGCATCATCAAGCACACGAGTTGGATTTGTCGTATTTGAGTTATGCTTTTTAGTAATTGTTTCGTAGCCTTTATCAATCACTAATTTACTATGTTTTGGTATGCTAATGGTTATGCTTTTGGCTGTGTCTGCCATATTTGCTAAATTATCTGCATATTCAACAAACGTTTTTGCTTTTTTTACAGTTAATTTTTTGAGAGTGTTTATTTATAGATAGATGATAGAAATATATCCCTAAGTCTATCAAATTCTTGAGTTTGATTAACATTAATCCATAATCGCATAGTTAAATCAACCATTTCTTTAGTTTT
>JBJOQB010000169.1:0-22422 GCA_046050125.1 Pseudomonadota bacterium | reverse complement strand
AAATAATATTAAATTTATTGGCATGTATGGCAATAATTTTACAATAATAACTATATTTTAAGGAATTTTTATATGCCAACAATTTCAAATGCTGATATTCCATTTTTTTATCAAAAAGAATATGTATATGGTGTAAAAAAGCAAGCTAGTAGCAATCCAGTGCTACCATTTACATTACCAGATAATACTTATTGTGCTTTGATAAGCAATCCTATTTTGAAAAAAAGTGAGATTGTATATGGACCAGGTACATATTACCCAACACATAGTGCTTCAGAACCATTTATTGCAAGTTTATCTGGCGGTAAACGACTAACAAAAACATTCCAAAATGCTTATCATGGTGTTAAACCAACATTAGTTGCTAAAGTAGTAAATTTAGGTTTGCATATACATGACATTCAAGCATTTAACTGCAAAACAAGTAATAAAGAAGATATTACTATAGATGTTAAATTTACTTTCCAATTAGATAAAGGGAAAAGCGAATCAGATAAAACAGAAAATGCTAAGAAATTTTTTAATGAAGCAGCAGATGATCCTGAAAGCTTACTAAAAGACAGCGTACAAAGTGCAATTAGACATATAATTAGTCATAAAAATAATAATTTCTTTATTGATAGTTTTATAAATCAAAATGCAAACTCTCAAGGTATATCAGATATTTTAGCTGATGAAATAAAAGCATATATTGTAAAATCTCCAGAAAATCCTTTCTCTAAGTATGGAGTTAAATTAAATCAATTATCTGTTGAGGGAATTGAGGTGGGTAGAAGTATTCAAAGTGCAATTCAAAGAGAGCATGATTTAGTGAATGCAAAAAAAGATGCTACAAATGCTGAAGCGAAATCAAAAGCCAGACAACAAATTGCTGAATTTGATAATCAAGCTAAACTGAAAGAGCAGGCTTTAAGACATAGTACTCAAATTGATGCACAAAATAAAACTGCAGAACAAGCAAAAAATCAGGCAAAAATAGATGCCGAAACAAAACAAGCATCAACAAAAACTGATGCTGATATACAAAAAACTAGAGCAAAGCAAAAAGCAGATATTGATGCTCAAACAGCAGAAGCAGAAGAGGAATTAGCAAAGAAAAAAGCAATTTTTACACAATCAAAAGCACAGCGAGAGCATGACCAAGCTAAATTAGGAATTACAAATAAAAGAGATTTAGAAATTACGGGACTTGATAGTGAAGAAGCAATTCGTGCTAAAAAAAGAGAATTAGAACTAGAAGCTAAAAGACATGATCTAGAAATGAAAAAACTAGATTCACAAATTGCAACAATTGAAGCAGGTATAGAATCCCTTAAGCTTAAAAATCACAGTGAGCATGTTGGTGGTGCTGATAATGTATTCAAGCTTGAGCAAGCAAAAATTAAAATGGAAGGTAAACGCTTAGGACATAAAACAAGCCTTGAGAAAATTGCTTTACAAACACAAGCTTTAGCTAGTGCAAAAAGTGTAATTGTTCCAGCTGATGCTAAAATGAAGTTACATATTGGTGCTTAATTTTTAACTATAATTAGTTATAAAATTTATTTATAATTCAAAATTAGCATTCATATATAAATTTATGAGTGCTAATTAAAAAACAGAGTACTTTCAATTAATTTGTAAAATTAATATCAGCAACACTTAAATTTACCATTCCCACCGAATCTTGAAACTTGACTATATTTAAAAAATTCTTCATATGTCATCATTTGTTTCTCAGAGTGATTTTCTTGCATATGTTTACAGTAAGCATCATAATTAGGAATTCCAACCATAAGCCTTGCTAACTGTACAGCTTTACCGAGATATGTTCCAATTTTATTGGTGTTTTGCTCTGACATATTTTCCTTTTATTATAGATATAGCTAGATTTATAAATAAATCCGGCTATCAAATATTAATTACTATACTTGCTAGATGATATATAGCTAAATCAGAATTGCTTGTCATAGAGGCGGACGCTAAAATTGCGACGAAGATAGTACAAATAGTACAGCTAGGAGCAATTTTTAGGACAACGAATATGCCAAATAATTATCATTTTGCTATGCCTGTGTCAATATCTAAGCTTTCTAAATGTATTGGGTGTTTTTTAGTATAAATATTCCAGCATTTAATAATACCAAATCCAATAATACTAATAACAATAAACATAAAAAACATAGCTAAGCTAGCATTAACATAATCATTAATTACAATTTGATTCATTTGCTCAATATTTTTTGCAGGAGCTAAAACTTTACCTTCAATTGCAGATAAGCGGTATTTTTCCGCATGAGCTAAAAATCCAATTTTAGGATTATCGTGGAATACCTTTTGCCAAGCTGCAGTTAATGTACAAATTAATATCCAACACATTGGTACTACAGATACCCAAATATATCGAGCTTTACCCATTTTAAATATCATTACAGAAATTAAGCCTAAAGCAATAGCAGCTAACATTTGGTTTGATATACCAAATAAAGGCCATAAGCTATTAATCCCACCTAATGGGTCAACCACACCTTGATATAAAAAGTAACCCCAAGCACTAACACATAATCCAGTTGCAATCAAATTAGCAACTAATGAATCTGTTTTTTTAAGTTTTGGAACAAATGTACCAAGTAAATCTTGAATCATAAATCTACCAGCACGTGTACCAGCATCAACAGCAGTTAAAATGAATAATGCTTCAAATAAAATTGCAAAATGATACCAAAAAGCCATCATGCCTTTACCACCAAAAATGCTGGCAAAAATTTGTGCCATACCTACAGCTAAAGTTGGTGCTCCCCCCGCTCTAGAAATAATTGTTTTTTCACCAACACTTGCTGCTGTTTGATTTATCATATCTGGTGTGATTAAAAATCCCCAACTTGATATAGTTGTAGCAGCTGATTCTGCTGTTTTACCAATTACTGCAGCAGGACTATTCATTGTGAAGTAAACGGCAGGGTCAATGCATGCTGCAGCAACTAATGCCATAATCGCTACAAATGATTCCATTAACATTGCACCATAGCCAATAAATCTAGCATGAGTTTCATTTTCAAGAAGCTTTGGCGTAGTACCTGATGAAATTAATGCATGAAAACCAGACACAGCTCCACAAGCAATAGTAATAAATAAAAATGGAAATAGATTACCTGACCATACAGGACCTGTACCATCAATAAATTTAGTAATTGCAGGCATTTGTATATGTGGTGCAGAAATTAAAATTCCCAAAGCTAAACCAACAATTACACCTATTTTTAAGAAGGTAGATAAGTAATCTCTTGGTGCTAAAATTAACCATACAGGCATTACAGCAGCAACAAATCCATATCCAATTAATAACCAAGTTAATTGCACAGGTGTAAATGTAAACATATGACTTAAACTATCATTATGAGCAACATATTCCCCTGCGAAAATTGCAGCAATTAATAAAATAAAACCAATTATAGATACCTCAAAAATACGTGCAGGACGTATATATCTAGCATAAATACCCATAAATATTGCAATTGGTATAGTAGCTGCCACAGTAAAAGTGCCCCACGGACTTTCAGCTAAAGCTTTGACTACAATTAAAGCTAAAACAGCTAATAAAATTATCATTATCATTAATGTGCCAAATAATGCAATTATTCCTGCTGTTTTGCCAATCTCGGATTTAATCAAATCGCCTAATGAACGTCCATCATGCCTACTTGAAATGACTAACATCATAAAATCTTGTACAGCACCCGCAAGTAAAACACCTGCTAATATCCAAATCATTCCAGGTAAATAACCCATTTGTGCTGCAAGTACAGGACCCACTAAAGGGCCTGCACCAGCAATTGCTGCAAAATGATGACCAAATAAAACATTTTTATTTGTTGGAACATAATCTAGCCCATCATTATATAAAACTGCTGGAGTTTTTCTTGACGCATCTAAATTAAGTACTTTAGTTGCAATAAATTTACTATAGTATCTATAGCCAATTAAATGAACAGATACTGCTACAACTACTAGCCATAATGCATTAATTGATTCGCCTTTCGATAATGCAATACTAGCTAAAGCACAGGTAAATAGTAAACAAAAACAAACCCACATTATTGGCTTTGCAATTTTTTTCATGTTGCCTCCTTTTTTAATTTAATTATTAAATATTTACAAATTGATTTATAAGATAAATAAAATATACAACTCAACTCACAAACCAAATATAGAACTCACAATAAACACCAAAAATAAATATAAAATTCCAAGTATATAGATATTAATTAAATGGAAACTTACAATATTTCTAGCTTAGATATTCTAAAACATATTAAATTTGCTTACAACAATTACATAAAATCGCAAAAATACAACCAACAAAATAATATGTCATAAATAAACAACATATACTGAAATGTGTTTGAATAATACAACGAAGTGAGCTATAAAATAATTAAGGATTTGCATAAGAAAGCAAAACCAAAAGGGAAAATGGGATAAAAAAATACTAATTATATAAATAATAATACTCAAACACACAGAAAATTAAAAAAGGCAGTATTTATCATAAATAACTGCTAAAAAACATACAAAAAACGTGTTTGGGTAGTGCGTCGCACAACATTCGGGAGGGAATGTATCATGAAAAATACCAAAACATGTATTGGTATAGCGGTAGCTATGTCTTTTGTTTTAACGGGCTGTGGCGGAGGTGGTGGAGGCGGTGGAGAATCAACTACTACATCACGTAGCAGTAGTACATCATCGACTACAACTGACACCACAACTAGCCAAGCTGGTAGCACAACTAGTTCTGAAGCTGTAACTGATTCTTCTGCATTATTACCATCAAATGTTAAAGAATGGCAAAAGCCATCTAACACAGGCACTACTAGTCCTGCTCTTGGTTTAAAAATTACAGAAATTTCATCTACAAGTACTAGTGTACCATGGTTTGAAATATATAACCCTAATACAGAAGCAGTCAGCTTAGCTAGCCATAAACTTAAAAGTTTAGCTAAATCATCTTCTACAAATCAAGCTACAGGTAGTATGATTTTTGATTTACCTAATATTGATATACCTGCTGGTGGTTATGTAACTGTATCTCCAAAAGTAAGTTCTTGGCTTAATACAGATGCAAATGTGGCATTTATTGAGCAAGGTGGAAATGTTCCAACATGGGGCAATGATGGATATATTGAATTACTATATAACGGAAATACTACAGATATGATAAGTGTTGGTAAATTATACACACCAACAACAGTATTTACAGATAATAAAGTTGTTTCTTTATCAAATGGAAAACAAAGCGTAGCATTATGGCAAAGTAGTTGGCAGAACATGAATTTTGCAACACCTGCTGCAGTTAATGACACTGACCCAACAGCAGTAGATGAAGATGGAGATGGCATTCCTACAATTGCAAAAGCTTTAGGTAAAACATTTGGTGGCATTGATGTTTATGCAATGGGGGCAAGAAAAGGGCAAAAAGACGTATTCATACAAATTGATTATATGAATAACTCTGTAAGCATACCACAAAAAACAGCATTAGATAAAGTTAAGCAATCATTTGCAAAACATAATATCGCATTACATATTGACGCAGGCGGTTTATATAGTGAAACATTTAATCATGATTTATATAATCTAGGTCAAGCTAAGTTATTTAAATCAAATACATGTACTGTATTACCAACATTTTATGAAAAACAAACAGATGGTTGCAATAGCATATTTGATTATAAACAAACAATGAACGGCATGCGAAGGAGTTTCTTCCACTATGTGCTATTTGCAAAATCTCAGGTTACATCTGGTTATGGACCATCAGGCATGGCAGAGTATCTTGGTAAAAATTCTTTAGTAACCTTAGATGGTTGGGGCTTAAAAAATTCAACTAAACAAGAACAAAATCTACTAACTAATTACCAAGCAGGTGCATTTATGCATGAAATTGGGCATAACTTCGGTTTATTGCATGGTGGAAATGACAATATAGTATATAAACCAAATTATGTTAGCGTAATGAATTACCTATATCAATTACGTGGAGTAACAACAGATTTTGTATCAGATATGGCTGCAGACCGTTTTTATAACTGGTCGGGTACAAAAAATGTGAATTTATGTACATTAAATAATTCGCCGTGTAATGAAAATTTTGTTGTGGATTATTCATATGGCGGTTTAGCTACTATAGATGAAAATGCAATAGTTGAAGCCAATAATCTTACAGGTAGCAAAAATGGTGGTTATGCCGACTGGAATAATGACGGAGCAAAAAACACAAGTACATACTATAAAGATTTAAATAAAGATTCATCATTAACAGAACTAAAAGACTTTAATGATTGGGCAAATCTAAAATTTAACTCTAACTATGGCATGATGGCATTTAAAGGTGTAAATAGTAACGGTGCTAAATCTAGTATGTTTATGGGTGAACATGGAGTAATTGCAGAAGGAGTAGTTAATCACAATCATAAACACTAGTAAAATAGTATTTAAATACTTAAATACATGTATATAAAATAAAAATAAGCTGAAAATGAATAACTAAAAAAAGACTACAGAGATTATAAATATATTGTTTCCTCCCTTGGCTCTGCATAAATTATCCAAATATGGGTAATTGTGCAGGGACTTTTTTTTGTTATATATTTAAAATAATAAAGATAGATAATTACTAATATTAAAAACTACCTGTAAATATAAACTAACTATACTTCCTCTCCACTTTAACCACGCTTTTAATTTTCTGAATCATGCTAATTGCTTGTTGTAATTTATCTTTAGTGAATAATTCTAGTGTAAAGGTTAAACATGCAATATTATTTTTGCTTTTACTTTGCGTGCTAATTACATTAATTTTTTCTTTAGATAAAATATGCCCTAAGTCTCGTAGTAAGCCTTGTCTATCATGTGCTTCTATGTATAAATCCACGATATAACGCTGATTTTCTTCTTCTTTCCACTGAGCATCAATTAATCTCTCTGGGTATTTTTGGTTATATTTAGCCATGCTTATGCATTGTGTTCGATGAATTGTAATACCATTACCTTTAGTAACAAATCCAACAATATCATCACCAGGGATTGGCTTACAGCATTTAGCCATTTGCATTACCATGCTATCAATTCCCATCACGCTAACACCAACATTAGATTTTTTAGATGATTTTGAACTACTTGGTTTCTTTGTTTTTATAATATAAGAAGTATCTGTAATGCTATTTATTTCTACTTCATTATTATTTATAGTATTAGCAGATGAATTATTGGTATTTGAATTAGCATTTGATTTACTACCATAATTTAATGTCAAAATATCTTCAATATATTTACTTGATATTAAATCCTTAGCTAAACTTAAAAATAAATCATTACTATTTTTGTAACGGCAATTATGGGCTAAATCTTCTAAATTAACTCCTGTTTTACCTTCTCTTTGCAATATTTTTTCTAATATCGTTCGCCCTTTATTTATTGTTTCTTCGAGTTCTAAGGCATTGAACCAAGCTCTTACCTTTGACCTTGCACGATTACTCGCCAAATATTGTGGCTGATTACGCAACCAATTTCTAGAAGGACCACCTTCCTTAACTGTAATTACTTCAACTGTTTGACCATTTTCTAATGGTGTATACAATGGCACCATTTTCCCATCAACTTTTGCTCCACGACACCTATGCCCAACATTGGTATGTACATGATAAGCAAAATCAAGTGCAGTTGCTGAAACAGGAAGTGCAATCACTTTAGCTTGAGGAGTGAATACATAAATATGGTCATCTACCCAAGAACCAACTTTTTCCCAACGTTCTTCAGGATTTTTTATAGTTGAAGAATTTTCATCTAAATTACTAATATTATCTATATTATTGTAACTTTTGTTTTTATTAGATGTAGAATTTATATCATTTTGTAAACTTGAAGATATATAACCTATTTCACTATCCTCTTTCCATTCTAATAATTGCCTAAATAATGCAATCTTTTCTTCATAAGTACCTGTAGCACTAAACTCGCCACTATAGCCCTTAGTGCCTGCCTCTTTATATCTCCAATGAGCAGCCACACCAAACTCAGCTTGTTTATGCATTTCAGCTGTTCTAATTTGAATTTCAATTGCTCTGCCATCATCAGCAATTACTACAGTATGTAATGATTGGTAACCATTTGGTTTTGCTTGTGAAATATAATCATCAAATTCTTTTGGTACAGGTGTCCATAAATTATGCACCACGCCCAAGGCTGTATAACAATCTTTGATATCTTTTACAATAATTCTAAATGCCCTTACATCATATAAATGAGTAAAAGACAAATTTTTACCATGCATTTTTTTCCAAATGCTATAAATATGCTTAGGTCGCCCTGAAATATCAGCATTTATAAAAGCTTCTTTCATTGTACTAATTAGCTTTTGCTTCATTTCTTCGATAAAATTCTCACGCTCTACACGTTTTTCATCTAGCAAACTTGCAATTTGCCTATAACTTACAGGCTCCATAAAACGAAAAGCTAAATCCTCTAATTCCCATTTTAACTGCCAAATACCAAGGCGATTAGCTAAAGGGGCATATAAATTCAATACATCTTTAACCCACAATACCGAGGGTTCGGTTTTATGTAATGCATGCCAACGTAATGTTTGTAATTGAGAGGCAAGCATAATTACAATTGCCCTAATGTCTTGAGCTGATGCCAATAGCATTTTACGTAAAATCTCAAGAGTGGCTTGATGCTCTAAGCTATTATTTATTCTTTCAGCATGGCTAGTAAATTGCTGTGTTGTTTGCAAAAGCTTGTATACACTTGCAGATAAGTAAATCGTATCGGGATTAAAGGTAGTTTGTTGTGGGTTATTAGTAAGGTACTCTTGCAATTTTGGATAAAGTGCGAACAAAACACATGACTTAGTCATATAGGCATCAATATCTAAGCTAGATAAAATATCATATACACCTTTTATATGAGACTCTATATGCTCTTGAGTTGCATCATTATCTATATATAAAAGATTAAAGTCAGGTATGTGTTTTTCAACCCATGCATAAGTATTCTCAAATAAATTCTCTATATTATCAGCATTTTCAAGCGATAATTGTTTATTTGGTAAAGTATTTGTACTATTTTTTGTTATTTTATCCATAAGTATAGCAACACATAATATATTCTGTAATTAGATGTAATATAGCTAAATAAAGCATACCAATATATTATATGCTTTAGGTAGCAATTTGCAATTTAGGTTCATTATAGTTTTTTACATAATCTATATCAAATTTGATTAAATATATAGCTTTGTTAAATAATAAATACTATTCAATATATTAATTATTAACTTATTTAAAAATAAGATTAAACAAGAGCAAAAATATTAATATGCAATACTACATTTACTATTACTCTTTTAGTTGTAATTATTCCAAAAATTCAACAACTAAATTCATATCAACTTTTGACCATGCTTTTTGCTCATCTTCAAATATTGTACGCATCTGAGTAGACAAAGGTAAGGTTAGCTTAAAATCAGTTGCAGATTTATCTTGTTTAATTTCAAGGCTAAAATCATTCAATCTAGCCATATCTTTACACAATCCATGCTTTAATATCAATAAACACAAGCGTAATATAGCTAAAATAGCATGATTTTGTTTGATAAACTCAACATTTATCTTAGTTAATCCACCTTTTTGACCTAATAACATATTTACTAAATCATTTTGTTGTGCAATCTCAAATCCAGCTAAATAAGTATTTTGCACAATGTAAGCACTATGTTTATGCATACTATCCAAACTAATGTATTTACCAATATTATGTAAACTTAATGCCCATTTTAATAATTTAATTTGTTCATCATCAATAATTTTTGCTTTTTTATTTGCTGTTTTAATCAATCTATCCGATAAATTATCTAAAATCTCGTCAATTTCGCTAAAATTATCTACATCATTTTCACTAAATCTTTGGCGTAATACCTCAATGCTAATATTACGAATATCATCATGTTGAATGCTATCTACACTATCGTACAATAAGCCAAACCTTACTCCGCCTTCACAAACATACATACTTTTAATTTTAAAACTATTAAATATTGCAAGCATAATGCTCAAGCCACCAGCTAAAATGTTAGCACGTTGAGTATTAACTTTTTTGAGCTTTATATTTTCAACAGTTTTACAAACAACTAAATAATCTTTGATTAAATTTAAACCTTTAATAGTTAATATATACTCATTTTCTGAATCATCAATCTGCGATGCAATATAAGCCAATGCTCTTGAAGTACCAGATGAGCCAATTGATTGCTTCCAACCTAATTCTAAATACTCATCTAATATGTAAGATAATTTATCCTGTGCATATTTAATCGCATTATTAAAAGCTTCAGCTGTATACTGCTCATTAAAAAATGTTTGTGTAATGTTTATACAGCCAATGTTTACGCTTTCACATAATAACTGTTGATGATGTTTTCCAATAATTAACTCAGTAGACCCGCCACCAATATCAACAACCAATTTATTATTCATACTATATGGGGCAGTATGGCTAGTACCTTGGTATATCAATTTTGCTTCTTCAATACCGCTAATTGTTTTAATTTCTGCACCCAAAATATCTTGCCCAGCTTTTATTAAAATATCAATATTTTTTGCAATTCTAAATGTGCTAGTTGCTACAATAAAAACATTTGCTTTGCCTTTATTAATAGCATTAACATTGTTAGTCGATGGTAAATTAACATCAATGATATGTTTAAAGTGATTAAAGGCATCAATTGCTCTACTGATTGATTCATCACTTAAATTATTATCAGCATCTAAACCAGAAGCTAATGCTACAGGTTGCCTATCATTTAATATGGGTAAAACTTGACAACCATATTTTGTAAACATAATTTTAGCCACTAGCAAACGAAAGCTATTCGAACCTAAATCAACACTCACATAGAATTTACTTAGCATATTTAGACTTATAGTTTATTTATTGGTTAATAGAATTTTTAATAAAGCTATTTAACCATCAGATAAAATTGATTAAATAATAGAGATTTAAGATTATACAAGGTTTATGATTATTTCATATATTGTTTTATAAATATTTTAACATTAACTATTTTGCATAAATGAGCGAATGCCTTTTAAAAACATCTCTACACTCATTGCTACCAATATTAAACCCATTAATCTTTCAAATGCAGAAACAACTTTTTCACCTAAAATATCTTGAATAAAATCTGACATAAATAAAATAACGGCACAACAAACCATAGTTAAAACTAATGCGCCAACCCAAATATACATATTATTAGGACTTTGTGATGCAAGTAACATAACTGTGGCAATTGAAGAAGGACCTGCTACTAATGGAATCGCTAAAGGTACAATAAATGGCTCATCTGTTGGTATATCATCTTTATTATTATGGTGAGGAAAAATCATATTAATAGCAATTAAAAACATGATAATACTACCAGCAAATTGCATGGATAGCTCAGATAAGTGCAATAAATTTAAAAAACTTTTGCCAGCTAGCATAAAAAAAAGTAACACACATGAAGCAATACAAATTTCACGAAAGATAATATATACCCTTCTCCTCTTTGAAAAATTTTGTAATTGATGAATAAATAAAGGTATATTACCTAAAGGGTCTGTTACTAAAAATAGTAAAATAAAAGCAGAAAAGAAATTATATTCCATAATTATATATAACAATACTATAGTTATTATAATTAATAATATCATATGAATCTAAAAACATCTAAATAGCTAGACAAAAATACAATACTATAAGATAATATGGTGTTGAAAAAAATTTATATGGTTCATGCAAGATATAATTAGTCCACGTTTACTGAAAAGGTCTTCTCGTAGTATACGTGAGTTTATAATTGAGCTTTTTCTATTGCTTTGTGCAAGCGTTTCTGTAATCGCAACCATATCTATTGTTTGGATACTAGTCGCAGATTCTATACCTTTCTTCAAAGCAGTTGGAATAACAAGATTTATAACTGAAACGATGTGGACGCCAATGTTTGAAGATGCTAAATATGGCATACTTCCATTAATTTCAGGAACTTTTACTACTTCTTTAGTAGCGGTAGCGATTGCTATACCTTTTGGTACAATCATTGCTATTTACTTATCTGAATTTGCAGGGCATAAAACGAGAGAAATTGTAAAGCCATTTTTAGAGTTATTAGGTAGTATACCTAGTATAGTATATGGTTACTTTGCTTTGACTTTTATTACTCCAATTCTTCAAAAAATATTTCCAGAACTACCAGGATTTAATATGTTATCTGCTGGTATTATGATGGGTTTTGCTATTATTCCATACATAAGTTCTTTAGCAGAAGATGCAATGCGTGCTGTACCAATGAGTTTAAGAGAGGGTTCATATGGTATGGGTGCAACTAAATTTCAAACATCAATTAATGTTGTTTATCCAGCAGCAATTTCTGGTATTTTGTCTGCTTACATATTAGGAATTGCACGTGCAATTGGTGAAACTATGATAGTAGCTGTAGCAGCTGGTATGCAACCAACTTTAAGTTTTAATCCAATGACTGAAACACAAACTATATCAGCGTATATAGTTCAGGTTGCATTAGGTGATGCGCCACATGGTTCAATTGGGTATCAATCAATTTTTGCTGCAGGTTTAGTATTGTTAATATTAACATTAATATTTAATATACTTGGTCATTGTGTGCGTTCTTATTATAAAAAGCAGTATTAAAAATTATGCAAGATATAACTCATGTACAGAAAATAGTAAAGAAAAATCAAACAATTAGTACGATATTTGCAATAGTAGGTTTTTTCGCACTTAGCATTGCTATACTTACGTTTTTTACTCTATTTGCACAAATGCTAGTTTCAGGATTTGAAAGGCTAACTCCAGAATTCTTTAGTAATTTTCCATCTCGCAGAGCATCTCAAGCGGGTATATTATCAGCATGGGTTGGCTCATTAGTAATTATGGCAGTAACTGCATGCTTGGCTGTTCCTCTAGGAGTGTTAAGTGGAATATACCTAGAAGAATATGCAAAAAAAAACCTACTAACCGATATCATAGAAATAAATATTAGTAATTTGGCAGGTGTTCCATCAATTGTATATGGGTTGCTTGCGCTTGGTATTTTTGTGCATAAACTTGGATTTGGGCAAAGCATTTTATCTGCTGGGTGTACTTTAGCTTTATTAATATTACCAATTATAATTGTAGCAACTAGAGAGGCTATACGTGGCATACCACAGCATATTCGTGAAGGTGCATATGGTTTAGGTGCAAGTAAATGGCAAGTAACAAAAGACCACATAATTCCATACTCTATGCCAGGTGTTTTAACAGGCGTAATTTTAGGTATGTCAAGAGCAATCGGAGAAACTGCTCCACTAATTACAGTGGGGGCTTTAACATTTATTGCATTTTTACCTCCTAGTCCAATAAGTAGCACTTCGCCTTACTTTAACTTTGAATGGTTATACTCTGGGTTTACAGTAATGCCAATTCAAATGTTTAACTGGACATCAAGACCAGAAGAAGCATTCCAGCAAAATGCAGCAGCAGCAGGACTAATGCTAATACTGATGACATTAGGTATGAACGCAGTTGCAATAATGATAAGATATAGACTAAGAAAAAATATTAAATGGTAAAAAAATAAATAGCAAAGAAAAGTTAATAAAAATAGTTTATATAGTTAATAAAGAATTGTTACGGATTAAAAATTATGAATAATACTTCAAACAGCACGCAAAATGATGATTTGAAAATAAAAGCAGAGGCTCAAGATTTTTCGTTTTTCTATGGCGACTTTAAAGCTTTAAAAAATATAAACTTACCAATTTATGAAAAGAAAGTAACAGCATTAATTGGTCCTTCTGGTTGTGGTAAATCTACGTTATTACGTTCTTTTAACAGAATGCATGACCTTTACCCAGGTAATTCGTATTCAGGTAAAATTATTCTTCAACCAGATAATACTAATATATTAGATGAAAGAGTAGATGCAATACAAGTTAGAATGAGAATTGGCATGGTGTTTCAAAAGCCAAACCCATTTCCAAAAAGTATATTTGAGAATGTGGCTTATGGTTTAAGATTGCGTGGTAATAGAAATAAGAGTGAAATTCAAGATAGAGTTGAAGATGCACTAAAAGGTGCAGCTTTATGGGACGAAGTAAAGCATAGATTAAATGATTTAGCAAATGCACTATCTGGCGGTCAGCAACAAAGGCTTTGTATTGCAAGAGCCTTAGCTACTGAACCAGAAATGCTATTATTTGATGAGCCAACTTCTGCTCTTGACCCAATTGCTACGGCAAGTATTGAAGAATTAATACACACATTAGGTGAAAAAGTTAGTATACTTATTGTAACCCATAACATGCAACAAGCTGCTAGAGTTTCTAGGTTTACTGCCTACATGTACTTAGGTGAATTAGTAGAATTTGGTGAAACTAAAGAAATATTTATCAATCCAAAACAAAAACAAACTGAAGATTACATTACAGGTAGATTCGGTTGATTAACTAAACTATTATAGTTATTGGTTGATATAAAGGAAATAAAATGGACAAGCACTTATCAAGTCAATTTGATGCTGATTTAAATGATATATGCACTAAGCTACTAGAAATGGGTGGATTAGTTGAAAATCAGTTATCTACATCATTACAAGCACTACAAAGCTTTGACTTATCTTTGGCAGATAGCGTTTTTGCTTATGAACAGCAATTAAATCAGCTTGAATTAGAAGTTGATGGCGAATGCAATAATATCATTGTGCGTCGCCAACCTACAGCTAAAGATTTACGCTTAATTATGGCAATTTCTAAAACAACAACAAATTTAGAAAGAGCGGGTGATGAGGCTGTAAAAATATCAAAATTAATAAAACGCATTTTAGAAAACTCAAATGCTCAAATAATAAATTTTGCAGAACTAAAAGTTGCAGGGCAGTTAGCATTAGGTTCGTTGAGAAGAGCATTAGATGCTTTTGCTAGGCTTGATGTTAATGCTGCAATACAAATCATGCAAGAAGACAGAGCAATTGATGATGAATTCCGTGCATTTGTAAGAAAGCTTGTAACCTATATGATGGAAGACCCAAGAATTATATCTAGTGGTTTGGATTTCTTGTTTATAGGCAAGGCAATTGAAAGAATTGGCGACCATGCTAAAAATATTGCAGAGTTTGTAATTTACATTGTAAAAGGTAAAGATGTTAGGCATCAAACAATGGAAAATAAACAAAAGCATGCATTGAATTAAAATTAAAGTAGTTAGTTATAAGTTAACAAATAATTAGCTAAGTAAAAAATATTGCATTATGGTAATGCAATCGTTCACAAGTATTGTCTGTTTGCGTAGGTGCTTGATGATAATTTATGTTAACGCAAATAAAGGAAATAAAATGGATATTTACGTAGGAAACCTACCTTACAAAACAACAGCTGAAGATTTAATTGATATGTTTAGCCCATATGGTTCAGTTGCTAAAGCTAACATCGTTATGGATAGAGAAACACGTCGTTCAAAAGGTTTCGGTTTCGTAACAATGGAAAACGAACAAGAAGCTAACAATGCGATTAATGCTTTAAATGGTAAAGAAATCCAAGGTAGAGCTGCTCGTATTAACCCAGCTCAAGATAAACCAGCTAGACCTCCACGTCAATCTCGTTTCTAATATACAAAACTTTCACTGAAAGTATATGTTCTTACCTAATGTTTTAATTATTGAAGATGATTACAACATAGCTGAGATATTGTATATAAATTTGAGTAGTGCTGGACTTAATTGTATTAAAGCAGTTGATGTCCAGCATGCTAGGTCTAGCCTTTCAGATAATATAATTCATCTTATAATTCTTGATTGGATGTTACCAAAACAAAGTGGTATATCATTCTTAAAAGAGTTAAAATCAAATACTTCAACCAAAGATATTCCTGTACTCATGCTAACCGCAAGGCAAAGCGAAGACGATACTATCGCAGGATTAGATGCTGGTGCTGATGATTACATCTACAAACCATTTTCACCTAAACAAGTAGTTGCAAGAGTAAAATCTGTTATTCGTAGAATAGGTTTAGAGCAGTTATATTCTATCAATAATATATATTTGAATAACCAAAATAAACAAGTATATTTACAGTATTCTGATACTTCAATCCAAATATTTATTGATTTAAGCCCAACTGAATTTAAGCTTTTAAGCTTTTTAATGCAACATCCAGATAGGGTATATTCAAGGGCAGAGCTATTAAATCATGTTTGGCATGATATTGGAGACATTGATGAAAGAACAGTTGATGTTCAAATTAAGCGTTTACGTCAAGCCATAAATCTAGTTGATAAAACAGGAATTTGTGCTAATTCAATTGAAACAGTAAGAGGATTTGGCTATAAAATTAAAAAAATAATTTAGAATATATTGATATTTGATTTAAGTTATTAAGATTATTTATCAATATACAGCTAGATAAAACTCCACGGCTATCTAAGCCATATATTATTGATATATATTTATTATGCTAAGATATCTTGCTTTGATTTCAAGAATTGTAAAAATTCTTGCCCACATTCATCATGCTTTAGTGCCAAATCTAAAGTTGCCTTTAAATAGCCTATTTTACTACCACAATCATAACGTATACCGTCATATGCATATGCTAGCACCTGTTCTTCAGTAAGTAATCTTGCAATTGCATCAGTAAGTTGTATTTCTCCACCTGCACCTGATTTAATTTGCTTTATATGCTCAAATATACGTGGAGTTAATATATAACGACCAACTACGCCTAAATTTGATGGTGCATCTTCTGGTTTTGGTTTTTCAATAATTCCAGAAAGCTTCACTAAAGACTCTTCCCATAGTTTGCCTGCAACAACACCATATGATTTACTTTGGCTAGGTTCAATTTTCTCAACACCAATTACACTACAGCAATAATGATGATATATATCCACCATTTGTTGCATTACAGGTGGAGTTCCAACTAGTAAATCATCAGCTAAAAATATAGCAAATGGCTCATTTCCAATTAGTTTTTCAGCACATAACACGGCATGCCCTAATCCTAATGCTTCAGGTTGCCTTACATAAAAACAATCTACATGAGCAGGTTTAATTGAGCGAACTAATTCAAGTAATTCAGTTTTATTTTTAGCAATTAATTCAGCTTCTAACTCGTAGGCTTTGTCAAAATGGTCTTCAATTGCTCTTTTATTTCTACCTGTAACAAATATAAGTTCTGTAATGCCTGCTGCAATTGCTTCTTCTACTGCATACTGAATCAGTGGCTTATCCACAACCGTTAGCATTTCTTTAGGGCTTGCTTTTGTTGCAGGTAAAAAGCGTGTACCAAGTCCAGCAACAGGAAATACAGCTTTAGATATTTTTTTATGCATATACATATATTATTTATTATTGGTATTTAAGTTTGATACTAATCCTGCAAATATTCTACTATTTGCTGCTAAAAGTTGCTTATTTGCAATAATTTCAACATCATTTGCACTATCGCCATTAAAATTACCAATTAACCCGCCCGCTTCTTTTACTAGTAACATACCTGCAGCTATATCCCATGAATACAAGTTTTTATCAAAGAATGCATCAAATCTACCGCATGCAACATAAGCTAAATCAAGTGCAATTGAACCTGTACGACGAATACCAGCAGCAGCTTGTGTAATATCTAAATATAATTGTACGTCTTTTTGTTCGCTAATATTTTTTTTATGTAAAAATGAAGTTGCTACTAGTGCATCAGATAATTTAATGCGTGAATTTACACGTATACGGCGGTTATTTAAGTATGCACCACGTCCTTTACTTGCAGTAAATAATTCATCAGTATTTGGGTTGTATATAACAGCGTGTTCTAATGCATTTCCTCTAGCCACAGCAATTGAAATTGCATAGTAGTCAAATCCATGAATAAAGTTGCTTGTCCCATCAATTGGGTCAATATACCATGTGTATTCTTTATTTAAATCTATATTTGAGAAATGATTTTCTTCAGCAATAAATTGATGTTGTGGATAAACATTCATTAGTATATCCAGAATTTCAGCTTGAACGCTGTTATCAATTTCACTTACTAAAGAACCGTCATTTTTTCTAGCACTTGCTATGCTAGCAATATCAAGACTTGCTTTGTTGATTAAGCTTCCTGCTCTTCTTACTGCTTTAATTGCAGTGTTTAACATTGGGTGAGAATTAGTATTATGTAATGTATTATTCATAGCAAGTCCGTAATTTATTCTGAGCTTTTATACTAAAATAATTTTGATTATTATATTCATATCAATATTATATGTAGTCAAAAGTAGATTGAGTAAGTTTATTAAGAGCATTATAATTGGATTATAACATAAAAAAGATGTGTATAGTTAATCTATTTGGCTTTATATATTCTAAAATCTCTATCATTATATTATGTCTGAAATAAATATTATTGAACAATTAATCTCTGCACTTAGAATTTTACCAAGTGTGGGGCCTCGCTCTGCAACTCGCATGGCTTATCATCTACTACATAGCAATAGAGAAAAGGCTAAGCATTTAGCAGAAGTTATTTTATATAGCTTACAAAATATAAAAAATTGTAGAGATTGTAATACTTTATGTGAAAATGATATTTGCCATATTTGTGAAAACAAGCGTAGAGACAGCTCAAAATTGTGTATTGTTGAAATGCCAATTGATTTGCATATGCTTGAACAAACTCAAAGTTATAATGGTAAATATTTTGTTTTAATGGGTAAATTAATGCCATTAGATGGAATTGGTCCTCAAGATATTGCATTTGAGAAAATGATTGAAAGAGCCATGCATGAAGATGTAAAAGAGGTAATTCTAGCTACAGGATTTACTACTGAGGGTGAAACTACTGCTTACTATATTGCAGATATTTTACATAAAAAAGGTGTTAATGTATCACGCTTGGCAAGGGGTGTACCTGCTGGTAGTGATTTAGAATATGTTGATATTAATACAATTGCTAGAGCTTTAGTTGATAGGCGTACAGTTTAGAATAATTTTTTTATACTTTTACACTTTATACTATTAATTGTAGGTATATACTATAATTTCCCATTATTTACATAAAGAGTTATAATACAATATATAAAAAATTTTAAATACAAAGGAAATTGAGTATGTGCGGAATTAGTGGCATTATTTCCCATAGTCCTGTTAATCAGTTGGTTTATGATAGTTTATTATTATTGCAACATAGAGGGCAAGATGCCGCAGGTATCGCTACGATGCATAATAATAATTTTTTTATGCATAAGGCAAATGGTTTAGTTAAAGATGTGTTCCGTACTCGCAATATGCGTGCTTTACCTGGTACTATTGGCTTGGGTCAAGTGCGTTACCCTACTGCAGGTAATCCTGATAGTGAGGAAGAGGCTCAACCTTTTTATGTAAATGCTCCATTTGGTTTAATGCTTGTACATAATGGTAATTTAACCAATACAGCTCAATTACGCCAGTCTATGTTTGAAAATGACAGAAGGCATATAAATACTAGTTCTGATTCTGAAATTTTATTGAATGTATTTGCTGATGAATTACATAAAAATTCTAATTCATTACCCTTAACCCCAGATATGATATTTAAGGCTGTGCAAGGTGTACACTGTCGTGTTAAAGGTGCTTACAGCGTATTGATTATTATTGCTGGTTATGGATTATTAGCATTTAGAGACCCTTATGGTATTAGACCATTAGTATTAGGTTCACAAACTAATGATGAAGGTATAGATTATATGTTTGCATCTGAATCTGTAGCAATTGATGGATTGGGATTTAAGTTTGAGCGAGATATTAAGCCTGCAGAAGCGGTTTTCATAGATACTAAACATAATTTATTCTCAAAAGAATATACAAAAAATGATATAGGCGTTGAGCCAAAATTAGTACCATGTATATTTGAATATATTTACCTTGCTAGACCTGATTCTTGTATTGATGGTGTGCCTGTATATGAGGCTAGATTACGCATGGGCGAGTACTTAGCTGAAGAAATTAAAAAGAATATAGATGTTAGCGAAATTGATGTAGTGATGCCAATACCTGATTCAAGCCGTCCTTCAGCTATGGAATTAGCAAATAAATTAGGCTTGTCATACAGAGAAGGATTTTTCAAAAATCGCTATGTGGGTAGAACTTTTATTATGCCTGGACAAGCAATTCGTAAAAAGTCTGTACGCCAAAAGTTGAATACTCTAAATATAGAATTTAAAGATAAAAATGTGTTAATTATTGATGATTCAATTGTAAGAGGCACTACATCTTTAGAAATTGTACAAATGGCAAAGCAAGCAGGTGCTAAAAAAATAATATTTGCTTCAGCCGCTCCTCCTGTTAAGTATCCAAATGTGTATGGTATTGATATGCCAACTTCAAAAGAGTTAATTGCTAGTAATCGTAATAATCAAGAAATTTGTGATTTTATTCATGCTGACCAGCTTGTATATCAAACGATTGAAGCAGTAAAACAAGCAGTTATGGATATTAATCCTAAAATAACTGATTTTGATGCATCATGTTTTGATGGCTGTTATATAACAGGTGATATTACAAAAGAATATTTACAAGAATTGGAAGATAGTAGAAGCAAGTCTAATTAAATTTAGATAAAAATTATGATTATAAAATACCTGATTTTACAGGTATTTTTTCTTTTATTAAATATTAACTTAATCCTTACACACTCTTGCTACCTCTTCCACTGATGTAATACCAGACATAATCAAGCGTTTAGCATCTTCTGACATTAAAAGCATACCCTCACTTTGGGCATATTGCTCAATATCTAATTCATTTTCATTATTATGAATTTTACTACGCATAATATCATTGACCATAAGTAATTCATGAATGCCTGTACGCCCTAAATACCCTGTATTATTGCATGAGCTACACCCAACAGCACGCCATACGCCATCTGCATTAATTTGTTTGCAATTATCACATAATTTACGTACTAAACGCTGTGCCAATACTCCACAAATAGTGCTAGATAACAAAAATGGCTCAATTCCCATATCAATTAATCTAGTAATTGCACTAGTTGCTGTATTGGTGTGTAATGTTGCTAAAACTAAATGCCCCGTTAAAGCTGCTTGAATTGCAATTTGTGCTGTTTCTACGTCTCGAATTTCCCCTATCATGATTACATCAGGGTCTTGACGTAAGATAGAGCGTAAAACTCTTGCGAAACTTAATTCAATTTTACTATTTACTTGAGTTTGATTTATATTTGGTAGTTCGTATTCTATGGGGTCTTCTACTGTCATAATATTAATTTTTTTTGCATCAATATTAAGTAATCCAGCATATAATGATGTAGTTTTACCACTTCCTGTAGGACCTGTAACTAGTACAATTCCATGAGGCAAATTTAATAATTTATTAAAGTTATTTAGCGTTGTGTGATTCATGCCCAAAGTTGATAAATTCAGGCGATTTAAATTACGTTCAAGTAAACGCATAACAATACGTTCGCCATAAGCTGTAGGCAGACTAGATAAACGTACATCAATGTTTTTGCCTGCTATTTTTAGCCCAATTCTACCATCTTGCGGTAATCGTTTTTCAGCTATATCTAAATCTGACATAATTTTTAGGCGAGATACAATCGCAGCATGCAAGCCTTGAGGAATGCTAATTACATCTTTTAAAATACCATCTATCCTAAATCTTACTAATGATTTTTTCTCAAATAATTCGATATGTATATCTGATGCATTTTCACGAATTGCTTGAGTAATTAATGTATTAATCATTTTAATGATTGGAGCATCATTTTCTTGCTCAAGTAAATCTTGGTCTTGTGGTATTTCTTGCACTAATTCAGATAAATCAATATTATCATTTATTTCATCATTAATTTTATCAACATTGCCTTGCCCATACTGCTCAGCTAATTTAGCTTGGAATTCATCATCAGAAATTAAAGAAATTGTTGCAATAATACCATATCGATTTAACTCATTTAGGCTATCTGGCTTGGTTTTATCTGTCATATAGATAGTGTTATGAATATATAAAATATGATGTTGTTTGGCAAAAGAATAACTAATCATAATGATAAAAATAGTTTATTTTTAAAAAAGGCTAATTAAGTATAGCTATAAATGTGTGGTTTTACAACATTAATAATATGCATAAACTATATTTAATAAATTGTTTAAGGTATGATTTATAAAATGTAGCTTAGCTAATTTTAAACTTTTTAAGAAGATTTGAGTGATTTCCTTAAAATGTTGTGAATAGTTATCCAAATATTTTAAAATAGATGAATAATAGAATTGTAAATAGGAAATAAATATAATGATAGAAAGTACTCTTATGAATAATACAATTGCAGAATCTTATGATAATATGCCTTACGAGTCTCACCCATTTG
>JBJOQB010000168.1:0-2592 GCA_046050125.1 Pseudomonadota bacterium | reverse complement strand
GTGTATATTTTATAGCTAAATCACTTATTCCAACTTCTGCATAAATACTTTCTAATCTTTCATCGTGATATATGCACATTTGTGGGACTTTAGCCTCCATAGATAAAACACAAGCATGATATCGAGAGGTAACCAAATAATCCAAATTACGTAATTTTCTTACAATTTCTTGCGGAGTAAGCACACCAGCATAGCATTTGCTAATTCGTAAATGATACTTATCATCATCTAGTTTACCTAAAATAGCATCACAGATTTTTACATCTAATTCTTCCATAGCTGTTAACTGAATATCATAATCATACTTATCTACAGCATATTTGATAAATTTTACCCAAGTATCAATTAATTGATTGCTTGACTCTCTTTTTTCTGGTGTCCAACTAAAGTAGTATGGCCAATGATATAGTTCATCTTTTCTGCCGAATAGTTTCAATTTAACTGGCCACTGATAAAATTCAACAGGTGCAATTCCAATAACTTTTTTATTAGTAGAAATACTTTGACTCTGATTAACTATATTATGTTCAAATAAAAAAGCTGTATCAGTAGTTGCTACTATTTCAGTTGTAACACCAATTGATTTTAATAAATTTTTTGCTTGCTCGGTACGTGTAATAATTAATGGCATAGAATTTGCAACTTTATAAGTTAAAAATCTATTTAATTTGCTCATGTTTCCAGCGTCTACAGCATAAGGTATGCAATAATTTCCATGTCTTTTTGCACACCATGCACCCCATAAAAACAGATATAATAAAGCACTACTCCAATTATCTTTAAATGTAGAACCTTCAACTAACAAAGTTAAATCATAATCCTTTGTAATTTTATTTACTGCTAAAGGAAAAATAAAAGGTAAATGAATAATTTTAATTTGTTCAGTTTCTTTAATAATTTTTCTTGTATTATTTGGATTTACTGAAGCAATTGCAATATTTGCATTTGGAAATGCTTTTTGTACATCTTCAACAATTGTAATAATTCTAATTTCAGAACCTGTATTATTAGCTCCACAATAACCTAAAAGTAGTATATTCATAGATTTTCCTTAATTATTACTATACATAAATTATGCATTTATACCATTTAATATACTTTTATTCATATCAGAACTATCAACGTTTGAATTTATATATTTACTGTTAATGTTTCTTTTATCTGATGATTTATTACTATGAGATTCTAAAAATGATTTAGTTAATTTATGTAATTTAACTACAGTTAATCTATTATTAGATTGGTGGCTAGCACTAAACTTATGCACATTCTTTCTACAAAAATCATGATTATAAATAAAATAAGGTAAATAAGACTTAATACCTCGAGTAACCAACTGATTAATCGCTGGTAAAGAATTATCTGATTCTTCATGGCTGGCAAGTTGAATACCAGATAATGATGAAATATAATGAAATAAATCATCTAAATGAATTGGCTTTTCATTAGTTAAATGATAAATATGATTGTAGCTCGGACTACCTTTATTAATAATCGCTAACATTTCGCTAACTACAATATCGATATTAATTAAATTTAAACAAACATGACTATTAAATAAAATTCCCACTTTATAATCAAAAGCATTATATCCTTGTGATAATTTTTGCAACTTATCAATTACTGTATAAAAACCACTCAGCAATTTCATGCGATGTGTTTTAGAATTAGCAATAATTATGCTTGGTCTAAAAATACGATAAGGAATATTTAGCTCTGATAGTTCATTGATAGTGTTTCTTTCTGCATGCCATTTACTATATTCATAGGTATTCTTAAAACTATTTGTTTCAATATTAGCTTCAGGCACATAACCATCATTTTCTCCCGCAACATAAGCAGTGCTAACATAATTAAAACAAGTTAGCTTATTTGAAGATGTTACCATTTTAATTAAGTTTTGAGTGCCAATTACATTAGTTTCCCATACCATGTCTTTCTCATTTTCATTAAAAGAAAGGCTAGCAGCACTATGTATTACATCAAAACTATCAACATTATTGACCCAATTATTTAATTCAATTTGATTACTATTAGATATATCCTTAAAGTCATATATCATAGCTTGAATATTTTTCATGCAAGAATTTGCATCATAATCTAAATTAGCTTCAAATATTGCTCTTTCTAACGAAGATAAAATTCTTTGTTTTGCATTTTTATCATCATCAGCTCTTACAATACATAAAATTTTGGCATCTGGATATTTGCTTATCCAATCTACTAGTAAATGAGAGCCTAAAAAGCCTGTGCAACCAGTTAATATTAAATTTTTCATAATTATTTGTCTCTAATTGAGATTAAACAAAACATAAATAAAAAATAGTATGCTTAATAATGAATATATTTTAAATTGATTATAATATTCTTTTAATCAACTTTTATTATATTTATTTTTAACAAAATTAAACATAAAACAATTATCTATAACCAAGCAGTGAAATGTACAAAATGTACGTACTAAATAATAATCTAAATATCAATCATTATTAATAAGATTTTTAATTTATCATAATAATATTTTCAAAATACTTGTAAGTATTTATATATTATGAAATTAATTTTTTTGACTATTTGCCCCGTATTTTTATA
>JBJOQB010000167.1:0-13577 GCA_046050125.1 Pseudomonadota bacterium | reverse complement strand
ATAAAATACTTGCCTTTGCTCTTCCGTAGCATATCTACTAACATATTCATCAGCAAAATCAGGCAAATCAGCAAGTTTATCAATTGATTTCAAGTAGATTAACACATCAATCAATTTTTCTAAGTTTGTTGGTGTATAAGATATTTTATCTAGCCCAATTTTATAATCATTACAAAATTCAATATTGCTATAAATCTGCCTTACCTGATTAATCATACCTGCAGGATTTGATTTATAGTAATTACCTAACTTATCCTTACTACAAGTTAGTAGCTTTTCATGTGAAAATTGAATGCGTCCAGCAGGGTGATGTTTACCATTTATATCTGTAGATTCAACACATGTAGATGCTATGAGGTCTTCTATTTTCTCTATACTTGCACCACTTTCAATTACGGGTGATAAAACTAGTAATTTAGGCTTTAGATGTATTAATTCTTCGATAATATTATCCACGACATTTTTATCTTCACTATCTGAGCTTTCTATGATATTTCCATTAATATTTAATGCACTTAAATCGATAGTGTGAGCATTTGTTAGATTATGCTGTAATAAGGTAAGAAAATTATCTTTATTACGGCGGGATAAAGTAAAATTCTGCCCCAAATTAATTGATTGAATATCAAATCTTTTATCTCTTCTAGATAGATTATCTAAAATTTCATTGATTAAATCGCAAGCAACTCTTTCTACTTCACACTTTGTAGGAATACTTAAAGTAAGACTTGAAATAACTGCTCTTTCTTCTAATTGCTGGCTAATTGCCTCTTTTAATAAAATTAATTTAGTTTTAGTAATTTTACCTGTGCTATCTCTTAAAACATTTGTGGTGTCGGTAATTGCATCAGTATGTACACCCATTTCTTTTATAATAGTTTTTATATCAAATAATGTCTTTGCTATATTATCTTGTTTAAAATTATTAAAAACATCAGCGATAGCTAAATTAAAATTATGTGATGGCGGAATATTACGCAATCGCTTACCACTTGGATTAAAAATTTCAGCGTCGATATGACCTAATTTGGATAAATCTAAGTCAGTTCCTAACTTAAATGCTGGCTCATTTGTTTTTGGCACTGGCTTAGCACTTAACTTGCCTATGCGTTGTTTTGACTGCCTTGGCTTTTTAGTTTGGATTGTCTCGTTTTGTAAACTAGTAAAGTATGTAACTTTTGGCGTTATAGCCTGTGAATTTGTTGATTGTGTAGGTTTTGGCATAAATTTAGTGAAGTTGTTTGTCTATATTAATTGATATAGATAGGTTATAAATTACTGAATTATTAATATTAAATTGTAATATTAAAATGAGTATATAAATTTTCTTATAAAGATTTCATATCTGTTTTGCATATTACATTTTAATTATTTTATCATTTATTTTATGATTAATACAATTATACATAATTTATTAAGTAAATTAGTCATTATAAAATAGTATAACTTTATGATGTATAAAAGCCTATATATAAAATGGCAATTTACATATTTTTTTACGTATATTTAAAAATATATAGCAATAGTATAAAATAATAGTGCGTAGATTATATTTCAAATACTTTTTACTTTATGAAAAAAATGCTAAACAGAATTGTGGTTATTGGCACGGGTTTGATTGGTTGTTCCATTGCCCTCGCTACTAAACAACATAAATTATCTCAACATATTGCTGGTATTGATATTAATGATGATAATTTAAAACAGGCTCACAATTTGGGTATAATCGATGAATATTGTAATTATAATGATGATAGCTCTTATAAACAACTAATTCAAAAAGCTGATTGGATAATACTATGTGTACCAGTTGGAGTAATGCCTGAAGCTTTTGCTAAATTAGCAAAATATATTTTACCACACACGATAATTAGTGATGTTGGTAGCACAAAACAAGATGTAATTCATGCAGCACAGAACCATTTAACTCCCGCACAATTAAAACAATTTATACCACTTCACCCAATTGCAGGCTCAGAAAAGCATGGACCTCAAGCGGGAAAAGCTGATTTATTCACAAATAAAATACTAATTATTACCCCAATAAGCAAAGATAATTATAATTACAATGATGAAGTTAATGAAAATATATTAACTATTCAAAACATTTGGCAACAAATTGGAAGTAAAGTTGTGTTTATGCAAGCATCTCAACATGATGATACTTTTGCTATGGTTTCACATTTGCCCCATGTTTTAGCATTTGCTTTAATGCAATATGTTTTAGATACACCAAATCCAGATACTTACTTAGAATTAGCAGGCAGTGGTTTTAAAGATTTTACCAGAATTGCCGCATCATCAAATATTATGTGGAAAGATATTTGTATTGCAAATAAACAAGCGATTTTGCAACATTTAGAAGGATATATCCACACACTACAAAAACTTTATAATACAATAGAACAAGAACAAGAACATACATTAAGCGAGATATTTTTACAGTCTGCAATTGCAAGGCGTAAACTATAAAATCATTAAACTAGCCTGAAATAAGATTTTTACTAAAAAGAAAGAAAACCATGTCAAACACAAATAAAAATAAACTAGATAAAGTAGCCGTACTTATGGGTGGTAAATCTGCTGAACGTGATATTTCAATCATGTCGGGTACAGGCGTGTTAGAAGCTTTAAAAAATAAAGGTGTAAATGCACATAGTTTTGACCCAAAAACTCAAAATTTACAAGAGCTAAAAGAAATGGGCTTTACTAGTGCATTTATTGCATTACATGGTCGTTTTGGTGAAGATGGTACAATGCAGGGAATTTTAGAGCATTTAGCTATACCTTACACAGGTAGTGGTGTAATGGCATCAAGTATTGCAATGAATAAAGAAATTACTAAACGCATTTGGCAAAGTTATGGTTTATCTACACCTAAATTTTTTATGTTAAATGACGATAGTAATTTAGAAGATGTAGTTAAAACTCTTGGTTTACCTTTAATTGTAAAACCAGCACGTGAAGGCTCATCAATTGGTTTATCCAAAGTATATAAATTTGAAGATTTAGCCCCTGCATATGCAAAAGCAAAAGAATTGGATAGTTTAGTAATGGCAGAGCAATTTATCCAAGGTCGTGAAATTACTTGTGCAGTAATTGAGCAAAACGGAGTGCCTCAAGCATTGCCATTAATTGAAATTAAAGCTCCTGATGGAGAATATGACTATAATAATAAATACTTTACTGATGATGTAAAGTATATTTGTCCTGCTGAATTAAACGAAGAACTTACTAAGCAAATTCAAGATTTAGTGCTAAATTCTTTTACTACTTTAGGTTGTCGTGGTTGGGCTAGAGCAGATGTAATGCTTGATGATGCAAATGACGGCACACCATATTTATTAGAAATTAACACTTCCCCAGGCATGACAAGCCATTCGTTAGTTCCTATGGCGGCGAAAGCTATTGGAGTTAGCTACGAAGAATTGGTATTAAAAGTACTAAATCAAGCGAGTAGTGATTATTAATTAATATATGAAGATTTAAAGATTGGGGCTTAAACCTTAACCATTCTTAAAATAAAATCCAATAATTAAGGTTACAATTGGCAATGCTCCTACTTTGATAAAATCAAATATAGCTTGCATGGCTTTATTTTCTGGATTAATACCATAAGCTATTAGAATAACTATACAAATTAAGGCAAGTCCCAAAAGGATTTGCTTTGCAAAAATAAGCCTGTCATATTCACTTATAGAATTTACACCTATTCTGTTTTCTTCCTCTGTTTTTATATCTATATTGCTAATAAATTTTTCATCTTCTAACAAAATATTATCTTGATTTGACATTATTCAATACCTACCAATCGAGCTACAATACGCTGTTTATGCGTTTTTTCATCTTCTCTGATAATAGCTAATGAACTTCTGTTATCTCTTTCTTTTTCTCGAGATGCAATTGAAAGTAATGAGAATGCCCTTCTAATAACTTCTGCTTGACTAATATGATTTCTAGTAGCGATTTCTTTTAGTCTTGCAACTGTTTCTTCTGGTAAGTCTATTGTAAATCTTGGCATAATATACCCTTATTTTTTTGAATAAATATTTATTATATTATATACATAAAATCATTTTATTCAAATAAATATGCATTATTTTAACTGCAAATTGACTGCAAATATACTGATATTTAGCATTTATTAATTAATGCTACAATCATGAAAAATGCTGTTGATATTACAAAAATTTTCTAGTATATTCTTATAAATACATATAAAACTTTGTCTTTTATTTATGTATACACTAACTTTTACAGGACTTTTAAAATGCAAATATCTTCAACTAAAACAGCAAATTACATTTCACAAATTAACTTAAATACAAATATATTTGACAAAAGCAGTCATCATGGCGGTTATCATAGTTGTAGCATTAGAAAATGTACTGGTTTTGATAAAGTTGTTTATGAATTTAAAGAAGAACTTGAATCAAGATAACTTAGCATCAGTGAAATTTGCAACTATTTACAAAGCATTCATTCATCTTTTGGTACATTTGCATCACTTACGCACAACCGTGCTAAACCACAAAGATTTGAAAAATATGATGGACAAATACCTGTTTCAGCTGGCGAAAGATATAGAAGGTCGGTAATGACTGGGTATACCTCAAGTGCAACAGAAGCCACTTTTTCTAATGAGCGTGAATACTATGATGATAATATTAAAACCGCACTCAAAAATGCAAAAGCGATTAAGAAACAAGAAGAATCAGGGACTGAATCAAAACTAGAAACAGCTGAAAAAGCTAAATAATTATATTTAAATCAAAGCTACTGAAATAATAAAAATGACAAACATGCCTATCAAAGATATAAAATGTGGTTATATTCATATAAAAGACAATGACCAGCCTATAAGATGCAATAAACCATTTGTTAAATATAAGGTTATGTCCCCATTTCTAAATAAAATTGCAGGTAATTTCTTAGAAAAGTACGATAATCAATTTCCAGCACATGATTATACAAATCGTGTTTTAAGCTCAAATTGTACATTTTCCCCTTCTCAAGAAGGAGGTAAGGGAATGACTCATAATTCGTATGTCATATTTACCCACTCTAAAAATGAGGCAGTGGCTATCTTTAGTTGCTTGTATGAAAATTTTCCTAAAGATATAAAACTACATAAAATTGAAAAAGTTGATGATGAAGAAAATCAAAGACCTGCTCCAGATTTAGAATAAGAGTGGGCTATATGAAATATATAAAATATATATTCCATAACCTGCTTAAAAAATTTTCATACCAATAAATTATAGTATAATTTAGCATTCACAAAATAATTAACATAATTATAAGCATGCTATTTAAAATACTACATCAACTATGGGGCGATATTAACCGCAGTGTTCAAGATTTCTGCGATATTGAAACGGTAGATAACAACACTTTAGTGGCTAATGATGGCTCTTTAGCCACCATTGTAAAGCTTAATGGCTTTAAAACAATCATGAGTGCTCAAGATGTAGAAGAAGCATGCTCTGCAATTAGTATTACTTTATCGCCGTTTTTAGGCAAACTTGGGCATCAATTACAAATTGTATTTACTCGAGATGATGAAGAACATGAAGAATTAGAAGAAATTCGCACTATTAAAAAAAGCACAGCCAAACGCCTTAATCTTGAATTAGATGGTTTAATTGATGAAAGCATAGATAAATATGCAGAATATGTTTACAACGAATCATGTTATTTTGTATTTTGGTCAAGACCACTATTGTTAAATTCAGTTGAAATAAAAGAAAAATCTAAAAAAGAAATAGAAACCCGCATTGAACATAAATTACCACCCATGGCACATGCACAAAACATTGCTATGGATACTAGTTTTTTAATGCAACAGCATTTATCTTTTGTAAATACGGTTCAAAACAAATTAAATCAATTAAAATTCTGTGCAGATGTTCTTGATGCTGGGAACATGTTATATGCGATAAAAAAGAATATTCTACCCGCACGAACAGCAAGAAACTGGAAGGCAAGCTTTCCTACACAACCTATCCCATTACGTTGGAAAACATTGGCAGATAATGATATGTCAGAATTGATGTATCCAAATATTGCAAGTCAAATTATGACAGCCAATGCAGTTGAAGGGGATAAGCAGTTACTAGATGATACTTTAGTAAAATTTGGGGAACGTATTTATTCGCCATTATTATTTGAAATTCCTCCAATTAATCCACAGTATTTTAATGAATTATTCAATACGATTAATCGCATTCAAATTAGAAATCGCCATGACAAAATACGTGCATTACCTTACAGTATCTGTTTAATGATTGAGGGTGGAGGATTAACAGGTTTTTCATTAAATGCTATTTTATCCAGCATGTTAGGTTTTGCCTCAAGCACAAATCGTAATATTAATTCTGCTAAAGAAGCCTTAAATCATCTTAAAGAAAATAATCAAATTCTCACTAAATTTAAGATTAGTGCATGCACATGGGCATGTGTTGGTACATCTGAAGTAAAAGATTTAGCCTTACGTAAAGCAAATTTAATCAAAGCACTTGAAAGCTGGGGCAATGGCAAAGTAATTGATAAAACAGGCTCGCCAATGGAAGCACTACAAAGTAACAGCCTTGGATTAAGCTATAAACATATTGCAAATGGCGGAGCAGCTCCACTTGATGATGTGCTAAGAATGTTACCCATAACACGCCCAGCAAATATCTTCAAAAATGGCACAATAACTTACCGCTCAAAAGACGGGAAATTATTCCGCTATCAACGATTTAGTAGCGAGCAAACAACTTGGATTACACTAATTACAGGTCGCCCTGGTTTTGGTAAATCGGTACTGATGAATGATGGCAATATTGAATTATGTGTTAGTGCTGGCTTAAACGAATTACCATATATTTGTAATATTGATATTGGTGTAACCTCCCAAGGTATGATTGAATTAATCCGTGAAAGCTTGCCGAATGACAAAAAGCATTTAGCCATGTACACACGCTTGCAAAATTCTCCTGAATTTTCAGTAAATCCATTTGATACTGCACTTGGTTGCCGTATGCCATTACCCAAAGATAAATCATATCTGATTAATTTTTTAACTATGCTAGCCACACCTGCAGAGCGTAAAGGCAGTGCGTATGAAGGCATGTCAGATTTTGTATCCAGAATTATTGATATGGTATATACAAATAAAGCTGGCATTAGCGACCGCTCTAACCCAAACCGCTATACAGCAGGGCATAATCCATGGCTTGATGAGATATTATATAAACATGATTTATATCATCATGGTGTAACTTACTGGGAAGTAGTAGATAGATTATTTGAAAAAGAAGAATTTTACGCTGCAGAAATCGCACAACGTTATGCCGTACCATTACTTGACGACTGCGTAAGCATGGCAGCAAGCATAGAAATAATGGACGAATACAAAAAATCATTTACGGAAAGTGGCACACCAATTTACGAAGCATTTCAAATCGGTGTCCGTGGTGGTATTAGCCAATTCCCATTATTCGCAGGTATTACCCAATTTGATATTGGAAGTGCAAAAATCATGAGCTTAGACTTAAATGATGTTACTTCAAGTGGAAAAACTGATAATGAATTTAAGCAAAATGCACTTATGTACATGATGGCACGCCAATGCTTTATGAAAAAAGTAGCATTTTCAAAAGAGGATATATTATATATTCCAAAAACCTATACCGCTTACTACACCAAACTAATTGATAGCTTAATCGATGCATATAAAACATTATGTTATGACGAGTACCACCGTACAGGTAACGTACCCGCTATTGAAAATCAAACATTAACTGATGCACGTGAAAGCCGTAAATGGCAAATGGAACTGGTTGTAGCCTCACAGTTTTTAGAAGATATGGGAGACATCGCTAATATCGCAACGAATATTTTTATCTGTGATGCAGGTACAACAGCCTCAAGAAAATATATGACCAATAAAATTGGCTTAACCAATGTACAAGAATCTGCATTAATCAATAACTGCACAGGACCAAATGAACACGGAATGTCATTTTTAGCGATTCAAGATAGCCGTAATAGCTCAAAAATTTACCAAGTTTACACGCTAACTATAGGGGCAAAACGCCTGTGGGGATTATCAACAACAGCTGAAGACCGACGACTACGCAATTTACTCATGACAAAAGGGCCAATGACACGAGACCAAGCACTGGATATTTTAGCTCAAAAATTCCCTAATGGTTCTTGTAAAAAAATGGTAGAGTTACAAAAGCAAGCAATGAATAATAGCTCAAATTCTGAAGCCATGACATCAAGCAATAATGATGATGATGAATTAAATAATTCAATTGTGGAAAATATCGCCAAGAATTTATTACAAAATTTCTAAATTATGAATATAATAAAAAAATTTATGGGCTATATAATCTATGTATTAATACTTGGATTATTTTTATATTTAATTGATTTTAGATGGGATTTTATTGATTTAAACCACTTTCATGCCTTTAATCTTATAATGTCCATATTATTTATGCTTATTGGATTATGGCATTTGATCAAAGATGAGTATTTCAAAAAAATAAAATATATTCCAAGAAAAATATTAGCTCATATGTTGTATCTTAGTATTTTTTTATGTTGTTTAAGTAAGATATATTTTTTTATAAAAGGAGTAGTACCTTTAAAATGAGTAAAGTTTTAGATATAGCAGGATTAACGCAGGCAAGCTATGATTTATGGAATGGGAAAAATACAAAAAATGAAGAATATAACTAAAAAAATAAACTAGGTTTTTCACAAGCATCTCTTGATGAAATGAAAATGTTAATAAATTCATCACAAAATCAAGCTCTTGGAAAATCAGTTTGATATAATAGATAAACTATAATAATATGTAACTTAAATGCTAAGCAAATAATTTTATTAGTAATATAAAATTATCATTTAAAACCCAACTTTAAACATATTAAATACTTAAATTATGAAAATCATGAAAACATCTGAGAAAATTATAACACCATCTGCAACTAATATATCAATTCAACAAGGTGCAAAAGCTCAAAATGAAAAATCTTGTACAAATTGTAAACTAAGTGCTACAGCCCAAAATCCTGTACATACTTACACTACAATTACAGCGAAGCCAATTTTAACTGAACAAGAAAAAAGAAAATATGCCAATAAAATTAATCCAAATCCACGAGTAGGGGAAATGGATTTATGCGAAGAATGCTTTGGCAAACTAGGAACATTAACTAAAAGCAAAGACACGCCATGTGTTATAAAAGATATTTTAGAATATAATGGATATCAACTCAACAGCTGTTCAGGCAAAGACTCAAGACAAGTAAAAATTGATGGCGAACCATCTGAATATTATGAATTTGCATGCCCTAATCATTACCAACAAGCAGTCCAAACACATAAATTAAAAGCTATATTATTGGCTTATGCTAAAACACTTTAAAAAACTTTCTATTTTTGAAAATATATTGCATAAAATGGCTTGACACTTATGCAAAAAATGCTGTAAAATTACGTAAATTCTTCAGCAGGGAAGTCGCCAAGCTGGTTAAGGCACCGGATTTTGATTCCGGCATGCGAAGGTTCGAATCCTTCTTTCCCTGCCAATCTTCTAAAAAAATAATCTCAAAAAAGGCCAATACAACATGAGTAGCGAAAGCTTAATGGTGTTTACAGGCAATGCCAATCCTAAGTTAGCACAATCAGTAGTAGAACATTTGGGTATACCTTTAGGTAAAGCATGTGTTAGTAAATTCTCCGACGGTGAAATTCAAGTAGAAATCCAAGAAAATGTACGTAGCAAACATGTAGTTGTATTACAGCCAACTTGTGCCCCTACAAATGAAAATTTAATGGAATTGATGATAATGATTGATGCATTAAAACGTGCATCAGCAGGTACAATTACCGCTGCAATTCCTTACTTTGGTTACTCACGCCAAGACAGAAGACCACGCTCAGCACGTGTAGCAATTTCAGCTAAATTAGTAGCTAATATGTTACAAGTAGCAGGAGCTGACCGCATTTTAACCATGGATTTACATGCTGACCAAATTCAAGGCTTTTTTGATATCCCTGTAGATAATATCTACGGTTCTGCTGTTTTACTGAGCGACCTTAGAGAAAAAAATGACGGAAATTTACTTATTATATCGCCTGATGTTGGTGGCGTAGTAAGAGCTAGAGCATTTGCAAAAGAATTAAGTACAGATTTAGCAATTATTGATAAGCGTCGCCCTAAAGCAAATGTGTCAGAAGTAATGAATATTATTGGCGATGTAGCAGGCAGAAATTGCATAATTGTAGATGATATGATTGATACAGGTGGAACATTATGCAAAGCGGCTGAAGTTTTAAAAGCTCAAGGTGCTTTAAGTGTGTCGGCGTACTGTACACATGCTGTTTTATCTGGCGGAGCTGTTGAAAGAATAGCACAATCAGCATTAGATGCAGTTGTAGTATGTGATACTATTCCATTAAGTGTACAAGCTCAAGCATGCAATAAAATTCGTGCTTTATCTACAGGTAAATTAGTAGCCCAAGCATTGCAAAGAATTAATGAAGGTGAGTCTATATTATCTTTATTTGAATAATATTAAATTATCACTTGAATTTATAAACAAGGCAGAATTTATCTGCCTTTTGTTTTTTTAAGTTTAAAATTAGAAGAATACTTTAGTGAATTGTAGGTTTTGTATTTTCTGTATTAGGGCTATCCTGATTTATCAAGCTATCTTTTTTAATTTTAGCTACTGTTTGCACAACTAAACTTTGTAATTCCCTTAATTCTGCCATGTTACTTGTTAATGCTACAGGGGGAATATACCAAATATTAGTCGCTATATTATTTTGTAATCTCTCAAAATAACTCTTACTTAAACGATTAACATCATTTTTAGATAAAACAGCATATGCAGGTTGATTTAGATGTGAAACATTAAATATTGCTAATGAAGGTATGCCTTCCAGCAAACAATTTGCTACTAATCCTATATCACACTCCACACTATCGCCCGTCATTAACACAAAATCATGATTTTTATCTATTTTTTGTTTAAATATTTTTTTGTAGCATCTTTTATATGCCTTGTATTTGGTTTGCATTTATCTGGAGATACCAATATATATCCTAGCTCACGAAATGACCATTTTTGAACTGCTCCATGATATGGAGGTGCTGGCTCTGATAATTGATTATCTTTAATTCTTGTTAGCCAACCATCTGAAGCTAAACTTAATACAAACATTTTATAATTAAAGAAATTACTCAAGCCATTTGCTGTAGTTTTTACTTTATGTAACACATTATTATCTTTTTCAAGATGATGTGTGTTTTTATTTCTTGCTTGGAGATATTCAGTATATTTTTGCTGTGATTTAAAATTACTTAAACCTTTCAATGGCTCATCTGTATATTTATCACATTCATTACAACGCAGATTATTATCATAATCATAAGCATTGTAGAATGTATGAATATCTTTATCATGAATTATTTTACTTAAACAAGTTAATAAATTTTGCTCATTTATTGGCTCTGTTTTACCATCAGAATATATCCATGTGCCATACTTATTAGAGGAGCTACTACTTTCTACGTTTAAAGGAACTGACGCAACACTAAAATTATTAGTATTCTCTTTTATTTGGAATGCTGGAGTAGCTCTTATCATATTTTATACCACACCCTGACTAGCTAAATACTCATCATAAGTACCTTTGTAATCAACAACTGTACCATCAATTTTAACTTCTATCACACGAGTTGCTAAACCGCTTACAAATTCTCTATCATGGGATACAAATATTAATGTACCTGTGAATTTTTCTAAGGCAATTTGTAATGATTCGATTGATTCCATATCCATGTGATTGGTTGGCTCATCTAATGCGAGTACATTATGCTTACCTAACATTAATTTACCCCATACCATACGCCCTTTTTCTCCACCAGATAGCACATGTACATTCTTTTTAATGTCATCTCCACTAAATAGCAAACGACCTAAAACGCTACGTATAGCTTGGTCATCTTCCCCTGATGTTGCAAAGTCTCTCATCCATGAAAACAAGTCTATGTTTTGAGGGAATGACTCATTTGTATCTTGTGGCATGTAACCAATATTTGCATGTTCTGCTAATTTTATATCGCCATTATCCACAGCAATTTGAGTTAAAAGACAACGTAAAAGTGTTGTTTTACCTGCTCCATTTTCCCCAATAATTGCAATTTTTTCGCCAGCTTGTACTGTAACATTTAAATTTTGGAATATTTTGCGTTCGTATGTTTTTGTAATATTTTCAGCAATTACGGCTGTGTTATGTAATTTCTTCTCAAATTCAAAACGAATAAATGGGTTTTGACGTGATGATGGTTTAACATCTTCTACTTTAATCTTATCAATTTGTTTTAAGCGTGATGTAGCTTGACGTGCTTTTGATTTATTGGCTGCAAATCTACGTACGAAATCCTGTAATTCGCCAATACGTTCTTTAGCTTTTGAATTTGCTGACATTAAACGCTCACGGGCTTGCAATGATGCTTGCATGTAATCGTCGTAATTACCTGGGTAAGTTTTAATTGTTCCATAATCCACATCTGCCATATGCGTACATACTGAATTTAAAAAATGGCGGTCATGGGAAATAATTATCATTGTAGAATTACGTTCGTTAATTACATCTTCTAACCAGCGGATTGTGTTAATATCCAAGTTATTTGTTGGCTCATCGAGTAATAATACATCTGGGTCTGAAAATAAAGCCTGTGCAAGTAACACACGCAATTTCCAACCTGGTGCTACACTTGCCATAGTTTTTTGATGTAAATCAATTTCTATACCCACACCAAGTAGTAGTTCTCCTGCCTTTGATTCAGCTGTATAGCCACCGTATTCAGCATATTTTGCTTCTAGTTCTGCAGCTCGCATGTAGTCATCATCTGTTGCATCAGGATTGTTATATATTTCATCACGCTGTTGAGCTGCTTGAGACATTTCTACGTGTCCCATCATTACTACATCTAGTACACGTATATCTTCATATGCAAATTGGTCTTGTTTTAGTTTACCTAAACGGATATTTGGCTCTAATGAAACGTTACCACTGCTTGGCTCTAAATCTCCACCTAAAATTTTCATAAAGGTAGATTTACCACAACCATTTGCACCAATTAAACCATAGCGATTGCCATCGGTAAATTTTGCATTAATGTTTTCAAATAATGGCTTTGAGCCAAATTGCATAGTAATGTTTGATGCTGTAATCATATAAAATACTAAATATTGTTGTAATGTTATAATTGTAAGTATATCATTATATATAAATGTAGGCTATGCAGTAATACTGATACTGATACATAAACTTAAATAAAATATAATTTTAATAGAGGTTATAATTAATATTTTAAAACAATTATTTGGAGAAATTTATGGCATCTACTTGTCTTACTTTATATTCTCATGGAATAATTAGGCTATTAAAAGAGTTAGACCAAGGCAAAAACTACTAGCTTGCAAATAAAAAAGCAATTGATATTTTTAAATATGGTGCAACTAAGCAAACTACTTTAACAAAAAAAGTAAATGGAAATA
>JBJOQB010000166.1:0-6344 GCA_046050125.1 Pseudomonadota bacterium | reverse complement strand
CTATTTTTCCCTTTTGGTTTTGCTCTTGTACTGCAAATGTTGAATAGTATAGGCTTCTGTCTTTAAAGTACTTTTGCTCTACTTTTTGTAATTCAATTATAATTCTTTCGCCATTTTGGGTCGTGCAGTATAAATCAAATACGGAGTTTCTATCTGTGTCATGCCTTCCTAACATTTCTGTTCTTCTGTGCTGGATTTCTGTAATTTGGGGTATATGCCCTTCAAGTACGCTATTTAGAAAGTCTATTAGGTAGATTTTTGTGTTGTCTTCTCCAAATAGCCTTTTAAATCCAAAGTCTGTGAATGGGTTTATATATCTTGACATTTTATATTTTCCTAAAAATGAGCTAAGGCGTATTATTTATATTGAATTATCTACTATATTTTTGAAATTATTTTTTGATGCTTATGTATATTTTATTTTCACAACAATTGAAAAATTATAACATATGTTTTAGCTAGCTAAATATTATAAATAATAAACTACATGTAATTATATTAAATAGTAAACATCTTATATACAACAGCAAATTTAATTGTAATATGATTTTTTTTTTAGTAAAATGGAATGTCTACGCTGTAAAAACCTTAAAAAGGTTAGCTATTCTAGTTAAGAATCAAAATTGAATCATACCTAAATCAAGTTACACACTCTAGGAAGAAATAATGAATAATAATATTAGCCTCCAAACATTCCAGCAGTTTTCATATACAACATCAAACGGTTCACAAACAGGTAATTTTTATTCATTACCTAAACTGGCTGAATCTCTAAATATTAATATAAATAAGTTGCCAATTAGTATTAGAATAGTTTTAGAAAGCGTTTTGCGTAATTACGATGATAAAAAAGTAACAGTTGACCATATTAAAAATTTAGCTAACTGGCAAGCAAAAGCTAATCGTACTGAAGAAATACCGTTTATTTTAGCACGTGTAGTATTACAAGATTTTACAGGCGTGCCTCTATTAGCTGATTTAGCTGCGATGCGTTCAAAAGCAAGCAAATTAGGTAAGGATACAAGTAAAATTGAGCCATTAGTACCTGTAGATTTAGTTGTAGACCATTCTGTACAAATTGATAGTTTTGCCAATGAAAATGCATTAGCAGAAAACATGGCATTAGAATTTGAACGCAATAATGAGCGTTATGAATTTATGAAATGGGGAATGCAAGCATTTAAAACATTTAAAGTTGTTCCTCCCGGCATGGGGATTGTGCATCAAGTGAATTTAGAATATCTAGCTCGTGGTGTACATAATAAAGATAATGTTTTTTATCCAGATACATTAGTAGGAACAGATAGCCACACAACCATGATTAATGGTGTAGGAGTAGTTGGTTGGGGTGTTGGAGGGATTGAGGCAGAAGCTGCTATGTTAGGTCAGCCACTCTACTTCTTAACTCCAGATGTGGTAGGGGTTAAATTAGTAGGAAAATTACCAGCAGGTACAACAGCAACCGATTTAGTACTTACAATTACAGAGCTTTTACGTAAACATAAAGTAGTCGGTAAATTTGTAGAATTTTTTGGCGAAGGTGCAGAATCATTAAGTTTACCAAACAGGGCAACTATTGCGAACATGGCACCAGAGTACGGTGCAACTATGGGATTTTTTGGCGTAGATGAAAAAACAGTAGAGTTTTTCAAAAATACAGGCAGAACAGAGCAAGAGGTAGCAAGTTTTGAGGCTTATTTCAAAGCACAAGGTTTATTTGGATTAACTCATAATGAAGTTGAATATACATCAGAATTAGTATTAGATTTATCAACTATTGTGCCATCAGTAGCAGGGCCAAAACGTCCACAAGATAGAATAGCAGTAACAGATGTTCAATCAACATTTACTAAATTATTTAGTGCTAACATAGCTGAAAATGGATTTGGGCAAGAGCAAGAAAAACTACAAACTAGATATGCTGTTACGCCAGAATTAAGCATTAAACATGGCGATATTTTAATTGCAGCAATTACATCATGCACTAACACATCAAATCCAGAAGTAATGTTAGCCGCAGGTGTTTTAGCTAAAAAAGCAGTAGCTAAAGGCTTGAAGATAGCAAAACATATTAAAACATCTCTTGCCCCTGGGTCTAGAATCGTAACGCAATATTTACAAGATAGCAATTTATTAAATTCTTTAGAAGCTTTAGGCTTTAACGTTGCTGCTTATGGCTGTACAACTTGTATTGGCAATGCTGGAGATTTAACTCCTGAATTAAATAAAGCGATTGTAGATAATGAATTAATTTGTGCAGCTGTGCTATCAGGCAATCGTAATTTTGAAGCACGTATCCATGCAAATATTAAAGCTAACTTTTTAGCTTCTCCTCCTTTAGTAATTGCTTATGCTATTGCTGGAAATATGAATATTGATTTATCAACCTATGTATTAGGTAAAGATACACAAGGTAATGATGTTTATTTAAGAGATATTTGGCCAAGTAATGAAGAAATTGCACAACATATGCATCATGCTTTAAATTCAAGTACATTTGCACAAAACTACAAACAAATGGGCGGAGAATTGTGGGATAAAATTCAAGGTGCAACAGGTAGTACATACAACTGGCCAAATAGTACATATATTGCTAATCCACCGTTTTTTGATAGTAGTAGTAATGATAATAGTGCAACATCTCATAGTATCAAAAATGCCCGCATTTTAGGTATATTTGGCGATTCAATTACAACAGACCATATTTCTCCTGCTGGTAGTATTAAAGAAACTAGCCCTGCTGGCTTATGGTTACAAAAACATGGTGTTACAAAACAAGATTTCAATTCATATGGTGCAAGACGTGGACATCATGAAGTAATGATGCGAGGCACATTTGCAAACGTACGTATTAAAAATTTAATGTTAGCACCAAAAGCAGATGGCTCAAGAGTAGAAGGCGGTTACACAATTGCATATCCACAAAAAGAACAATTATCAATTTATGATGCAGCTATGAAATATCAAGCTGATAACATCGATACAGTAATTTTTGCAGGCGAAGAATATGGCACAGGCTCATCACGTGATTGGGCAGCTAAAGGTACTAAATTACTAGGTGTAAAAGCTGTAATTGCAAAAAGCTTTGAGCGTATACATCGTTCAAATTTAATTGGTATGGGTGTTCTACCATTACAATTTATGAATGGTGTTGATGCTAACTCATTAGGTCTAGATGGTTCTGAAAAAGTAAGTTTTGGTGATTTATCAAAAATCTCTCCACAACAAAATCTTAGTATTACAATTGAATACGCAAATGGTAGTACTAAAGAAGTAGAATTACTATTAAGAGTAGATACACCAATTGAAGTTGAGTATTTCTACAATGATGGGATTTTACCGTATGTATTAGAGCAGTTATTGGCTTAAGTTTAGATTATAGATTTAAATGCTTGTTATACCTGCGAAGGCAGGTATCCAGAAAATATATATAAACTCCAGAAATAAAAAATCCCATAATTGCAAGCTTTTTGCTGTTCATGGGATTTATTTGTCTCAAATGTAATCTATATAACTTACTATATAATTATTCAGCTTCTGCTAATGCTTTTATAGATTGTGTTGCACTGTTATTTTGGCAATTAATTGCTGTAACTTTAGCATTTTCAATTGATTTCCATTCGCCTGTAGATGTCATGTATTGATATTCTGCAGTTCCAGTTTTCCAATCAGCTTCTAAAACCATTCTTAGTTTTGCATTTGGCATTAATACAGGGCCAATTCCAGCATTTGGTGGAAAATCAACCATTGGATAACCTGTAGCTGTTACTAAAATATGGCTATTATTTGGCATTACAGTCATGTAAGTAAAGTTACCATTTAATCTTGTACCAATGTTTAATGGTGGGTTAGTTGTTTGTGTAATGTTTCCTGCACCTTGTACAGTAGCACTTGGAGTATTAACTGTCATATGTAGTGTAAACACAGGACCACCAACACCTGGAGTAGTAATTTGATATTGTGCTAAAAACAAGCCAACATTACCTGCAGAATTTATTGCTTCAGCACTAGGAGATTTTGCTGTTGTAGCTTGTTGAGCATTAGATGCAGTAACTTTTACAGGATATTGTTTATCGCCCTGTGTAGTTTTCATCGTAATTTGTGCAGGTGCTGACATAGCAGGAAAATCAGCTTTAGTTGAGTAAGGGAAATTACCAATTGCTGCTGAAACCTCGCCAATTATCATAAATGTTGGGCTGTTTAAAGAAGCTTGAACTTCTTGAATGTGAATATTCATAACACCATCTTCTCTACCACTTGCTTCAATCGTAAGCTTGTTAGTAGTAGTATCGTATGTAGCTGTTACTTGTTCTGGTGTTAAAAGCACTTTCTGACTCATTTTATCTCCAGTATAATAAATAAAGAATATGAAAAAATGTTATTTAAAGAAATAAACAACTATTTAACTATATGTTTTATTTTGTAAAAATCTAGGAATGAGAATTATTTGTTATATTTTTACAACTGATTTGATGAATATTATATTTAATAAAAAGAGTACAAAAGGTATATATGAAAATTATATGTGGCGTTGATGAAGCAGGAAGAGGTCCTTTAGCTGGTGCAGTGTTTGCTGCAGCATGTATTTTACCTCAAAATTATGAATTACCACATGGATTACATTTGGGTGATTCTAAAAAACTATCTGCAAAAAAAAGGGATTTACTTTTTAATTGGTTAATTGCAAATGATGAAGTAATTTATAGTATTGAAATTGCAACAGTTGAAGAAATTGATGAAATAAATATTTTACAAGCAAGCATGTTGGCTATGCAAAGAGCTATACATAACGTTTGTGAAATACAAAAACCTGATTTAATTCAAATAGATGGAAATAAATCGCCAAAAATTAATTATGCAATTGAATGTGAAGCGATTATAAAAGGAGACGATTTAATTAAGCAAATTTCGGCAGCTTCAATATTAGCAAAAGTAGCAAGAGATAAATATATGTTAGATATGCATAATTTATACCCACAATATGAATTTAATAAGCATATGGGGTATCCAACTGCCTTGCATCTACAAAAAATTAAAGAATATGGAATAACACCAATTCATAGAAAATCATTTGCACCAGTTAAAGCTTTATTAGTTTAAAAAGTATTTATACAAAATTATGCAAAATCATTTGGGATTTCATGCTCGGCATATCCTCTTGAAATGCTGGTATATGAACTATTTTGATGGTCATTATTTGCAATACTAAAAGCTTCATCTTTACATGAGTTACAAAAGTATACAATTTTACCATTATTATTTTTATCTGTTAATTTTGGCAAATGTTCTTTTTGCAATTTATCTGTAATTTTAATAGTTACATAGTTTTTAGCACTTTGTAGTTTGGTTGTACAATCGTAGCAATTAAATTTTGGCATATTTATCTCATTTTATTATTAATTAAAAGTAAGAAATTATACAGGATACTATCCAAAAAATTAAGGTCGCTCTAAAAGGTAAATTATAGTCAATAAAAATATTAAAATTAGTGCTAGTATTTGGCTAAGTTTACAATATATTTAGCATACTTATAACATATCGAATTAGTGCCATAACTGCTATAATAAGTTATGTTTAGCTGAAACTAAACACTTATGAAAGATGGTAAAATATATTTTATTGATAGGTAAGTAAAAAGCAATTAATAGATAATACATTTAGTAAATTTGCTCAAAGGTATAATATGAGTGAAGAAAATTGTATTAATGCTCGGGAGATTTTTGAGTATTATTTAAACGAATTCATATAGAAATATAGCAATAAATAAAAATACAAGGAACCCAAATGTTAATAGCAAATCCGATATACGACAGTGCATTTAAATTCATGATGAAAGATAAGGCAGTAGCAGAACATTTTTTAAGTGTAATATTAAGTAGAAAAGTAGAACTAGAATACTTTGAAGAAACAGAATTCACAGTAACAAACACAACGAATATAACAGGATTTTCAACACAGAGAATGGATTTCAAGGCAATAATAACAGAAGAAAATCAAACAAAAAGAAAAGTACTAATCGAACTACAAAAAAGCCATACAGACACAGATATAGCAAGATTTAGAAGATACTTAGCAAATGCATACCATGACAAAGACACAGTAAAGAAAAATAAAGAACATCAAGAGATAATCTCAATCTATATACTAGGATTTAAGATAAACACACCTGTAGCAGTAGTAAAAACATCGACAAAACTAATAGATGCAACAACAGGGGAAGAATTAGACGCACACACAGATGACGAAACATTTATAAGAAAACTACATCATGAAAGCATATTCATAGACACAACCAAACTAAGCGAAAAATCAAATACAAGAATAGATAAAATTCTAACCATATT
>JBJOQB010000165.1:0-17955 GCA_046050125.1 Pseudomonadota bacterium | reverse complement strand
AGTCTCTTTTTATCTTCTGCATCCATTCTTTTTATACTCGGATTTAATATAAAATATCCATTGCATTTATTGCATCTGTATTTTTGTGCTTTTTCTCCATTCTTTCTCTTAGAGTATCCATGTCTTACACTTTTATCATCTCCACATCTTTTACATATTATCTTCATCTTAATAAAACATTTATTATATCATCAAATTAAGTGGGCAATCCCAAATTTTAGAATGCTTTACCAATACTAAAGAATGGTAAATATAGTGCAACTAAAATCATACAAATAATCACGCCAAGTATTACAATAAGTAATGGCTCAATTAAAGTTGATAAGCTCGCAATTGATGTATCAACTTCCTCTTCATAAAAATCGCCGACTTTGTTTAACATACTATCCAATGCTCCTGATTCCTCTCCACTTGCCACCATTTGCGTTACCATGTTGGGGAAAAGTTGAGTAGAACGCATAGCAACAGTTAAGCTAGTTCCTTTTGTTACATCGCTTTGTATATTATAAGTTGCTTTTTCATAGTTAATATTACCTGAAGCACCTGCAACTGATTCTAGTGATTCAACAATTGGTATACCTGATGAGAACATAGTTCCTAGTGTACGGCTCCATCTTGCAATTGCTGCCTTACGTACGATATTCCCAAATATAGGTAAATTTAATACTAATTTATCCTTAGCCTGACGCATTTTTTCAGAGCGTTTTAATTGGGTACGAATTACAAAGAATGCTATAATTGGAGCCGCTAATATAAATAATATATATTTAACAATAAAATCTGACATTGCCATAATAATTAGAGTAGGGGCTGGCAGTTCAGCACCAAAAGATGCAAAAATTTCCTTAAAAGTAGGAATAATAAACACCATTAATCCAATTACAATTAAAAACACTACCGATAAAATGAATATTGGGTAAATCATTGCTTTTTTGATTTTTGAAATCATAGCAAGACTTTTCTCTAGGTATGTAGCCAAACGCTCTAATAAACTATCTAGTACACCAGTTTGCTCGCCAGATTCTACAAGATTACAATATAATGTATCAAAGTAATCAGGGTGATTACGTAGTGAATTTGCAAAACTACTACCAGATTGAATATTAAGTTTTACGTCATTGATTAATCGTGAGAATGATGGATTTTCATGCCCTCGTGCAATAATATCCATACCTTGCATAAGTGGTAAACCAGCTTTTAATAGTGTAGATAATTGCCTTGTAAAGTATGCTATATCTTTCTTTGTGATTTTTCTAGGTTTTACTGTACGAATTTTTTTTAATTCTATTGACATTAGTTGCTGTTTTTGTAGTAAATTCATTGCCTCTTTTTCATTTTTGGCACGAACCTCTCCATTAACAGTAGCTCCTTCAGTATTTCGTGCTTTCCATAAGTAATCAACTTCTGCACTACCTAAAGCAAGCTTCATTGACAATTTACTAGCAGTACTACTTGCTTGAGCTTGTTTATTTTTACTCATAGTTTACCTTTTATTTTTATTCAGAATTTATATTTAGTATATCTATAATGAATATGCCTAATATATAAACATAATGATAGCTATTATAGTATAGCTAATTTTATGTAAAGTTATAGATGTTGATTATTTCAATGCTAAATTTGTATTAATATATATACACTATATAGCTAAACCGCCTTAATCTAAGTATTAATATCTGAATGTTTGCCTTATGTTTATTAAAATATATTTATGAATTTGTTACGGATAGAATTTCTTCTAAACTAGTTAATCCTTGCATTACTTTTAGTAGTCCTGACTCACGTAGTGATAGAACACCTTCTTTTGATGCCTGATTTGAAATATCTAACACACTACCATGAGCTAAAATAATTCGTTGCATATCTTCACTAATTGGCATAATTTGATATATACCAACACGCCCTTTATAACCTGTATAATTACATTCACTGCAACCTACTGCTTTGTAAGCTTGCCAAGATTTATTTGCTATTTGCTCTTCTTTAAATCCAGCATCTTCGAGTGCAATTTCTGGATAATCTGTTGTAACTTTACAATGTTTACATAAGCGACGTGGTAAACGTTGAGCAGTAATTAAATGAATACTTGAAGCAATATTAAAACTTGCAACCCCCATATTAGCTAAACGCATCAGTGTTGATGGTGCATCATTTGTATGTAATGTTGAAAATACCAAATGTCCAGTTTGAGCTGCTTTAATTGCAATATCTGCTGTTTCAAGGTCTCGAATCTCTCCTACCATTATTATATCAGGATCTTGACGTAAAAATGAGCGTAGAGCAGAAGCAAAATTTAATCCCGCTTTTTCATTAATATTCACCTGATTAATACCATGTACTTGAATCTCTACAGGGTCTTCGGCTGTTGATATATTAATTTCTCCATTATTTAAAATGCTTAAGAATGTATATAAGGATACTGTTTTACCACTACCTGTAGGACCTGTAACTAAAATCATTCCATAAGGACGTTTCACAGCATCTAAAATTAATTTCTTTTGTTGTTCTTCATAACCCAGTGCATCAATATTTAATTTACTACTATGACCTTCTAAAATACGCATTACTACTTTTTCACCAAAAATAGTTGGAAGAGTAGAAACACGAAAATCTATACTTTTTGCCTCATCTCCTGCTGCAGAATTTTGTATGCTATCTAAACTGATTTTCATACGCCCATCTTGTGGAACACGTTTTTCAGAAATATCTAGCTTTGATAATACTTTAATACGAGTTGACATTTTATCTTTAATTTCGATAGGCGGCTTTGATACTTCATGTAACATACCATCAATACGAAATCTAATGCGATAATCTTTTTCAAATGGCTCAAAATGCAAGTCAGATGCTCCCATTTTTATTGCTTCAGCAAATATTTTTTGTAGGAATTTTACTGCAGGGCTATCATCAATATCGCTTTCACTACGTTTTAGCGTATTAGATATATTGTTTTTTAAATTATCTTCATATGCTATTTTTAAAGCCATCTTTGATAGCTGTTTAGCTGCTAAATTATTAATTTCATCATCTGTTGGTAATGCTTTTAATGGCTTTAAGTCTTTATCAATTGCTAGTACACTTTGTAATTTTTCATGATTTACAACAATAATATCTAAACTTAGTTTTAAACGTTGCTCAATTTTTTCTAATAAATTTTTATCTAAAGGGTTACTTGTAGCTAGTACTAACCTATCATTACGTCTTGCTAAAGGAACAATTTTTAAATTTTTTAAAAACAAGGCATCAACTAGCGTTGGTGGCAATTTCTGTAAATCTACACGCTCTAGGTCTAAGAGTGGCATACCTGCATTATGACTTATGAATTCAGCTAGTTCATCTGCTTTAATTGCATTAATTTTCATTAAGCTATCTATTTCACTAGTTTTTTGCTCACTAATCATTGTGGTAATTTGTGATGTTTGTTCCTGTGTTAATTTGCCCTTTTGGTTAAGCAATGTAATAAGATTCATGCCATAGACCTTTATATTTATATACAGTTAATTATAATACATATTCTATTTATTACAGAAATTTTACTAGATGTGTAACATTTCTAGCAATTTTATAGAATGAAAACCACTTTTTTGGAAAATTTAATTTATTTTGATATTTATGAAGGCTATATGAAAGGATATATTGTAAGAAACTTAACTTAAATATACCTTACATTTAGAGTTTTATAGCCAAATATATGTTTAAGATATTTACCATTTAGCTATAAATATATTTGAATTATTATTGCGAGTTTAATTTTAGCCCATAAATTTTGCCATTATTAGTATGAGCAATTATTATCGAGCCTAATTTTATCATTGGTACGCTGGTGTCATCTAGTTTAAATTGACCAACTAAATTGCCATTATTTTTGTTAATTAAATGCATATAGCCTTTAAAATCATTAAAAATAATTGTATTATCTAGCACAATTCCATCTTTAATATGACGATTTGTTAAATCTTTTTGTTGCCATTTTAAATTACCATTGTAGTCAAATGCACTAATTTGTCCTTTGATATTTGTAGCATAAATACCTGTGGCATCGTTAATTAAATTTTGACTAGTTGAAAAAGGTGCTTCCCATGCTAACCCTCCATTGTTTAAATCAAAACAGCCAATTTTGCCTTGATAGCTTGCTGTACAAGCTGTATCTGCATAAACTACAGGCGATGCTACGATGTCATTAATTCTTTCAGATTCTGTAAAACCTTTGCTATAACTTAATGTTTGTTCCCATTTTTGTGAACCTGTGTTTGCATCTAGTAACACAACTTTTGCACCATGAAAACCTGCTAGTATTACATCTTTTTTAGGTGTTACCATTGAATTACGCTTGCTGTGAAGTAATAAGCCTTGCGCTATTCTTTCATATTGCCATACTAATTGTTGAGTATCTAAATTAAATGCAATTAGTTTATTTGATGTTGTTCTTAGTACTACAATTTTATTTGTAATAAAAGGAGATGATTTTACCTCAATATCTAAAGTTGTTTTCCAAATTTGCTTGCCATCATTAGCATTTAGTACAATTAATTTATTATCTTTATCAATAAATGTTATATATTTTTCACTTACCGCAATACCTAAACTGATTTTTTTAACTTTAGTTTGCCAAACTATGTTACCATTTTGGCTATTGATACGAGTAATATTTCCATTATCGCTTGCAACTACAACATCAGTGTTAATTGTGCCAAGTAAGCTTTGCCCTTCTTCATCTGATAATGGGTCGCCTACACTTTGTTGCCATAAAATTGACAGGTTTTGTTGTGTTTGTGCAATTTTAGGTAATGGGAATGGCTTATCTTCATCGCTAGCATTCCAGCTAGCACATGCAGTTAATGTTGAAAGAGCTACCAAAGCAAGAATTGATTTAATATGCATACTAAGTGTGATTGTAGTAGGTTAAAACTTCTAAGATTGTAGCTTATTTAGTTTTGTTTTGGAAGGATAAGGGCTGAAGGTATAAATATTAAATATAAAAATATTAAACATAACAATTAATTAATATAGCTAAATCATGTCATACACAATAAATTCTAAACAAGTAGAACCACAACAATTTACAAATATAGCATGCAATCCTAATGCTAATATTGTAGTTAAGGCTTGTGCTGGTAGCGGTAAAACATGGCTTTTAGCGAGTAGGATTGTACGCATATTAGTTGAAGGTGGAAATCATACACAAATTTTAGCTATTACTTTTACTAAAAAAGCTGCTCAAGAAATGAAGCAACGTGTAATGGATTATCTACATACTTTTAGTTATATTGATGATGAAAGTTTGCTTAAAGAATTAAAAATTAGAGGCATAAATTTAACTGATGAAAATATAACTAGAGCAAAAAATTTGTATTTTAAATTACTATCTAGCCCTTATGCTTTGAATATTAGCACTTTCCATGTATGGTTTGCACAACTTTCAAGCATGGCTCCAATTAGTCAGAGCATAAATTATGCTAACATTCGTGATGATGAGCAAATTATGTATGAAGATGCAATTAAAGATTTTACCTCTTCATCAATTTATAGCAAATACCAAAGTATTTTTGATGAATTTTTGCGTAAGTGGAATATTACAAGTTTGATAAGCAATGATTTAATTATGCAGATTTGGCATAAAAGAGGGGATATTTTATCTTATATTCATTACGATGATTTACAAAAATTTGCTTATCCAACTAATGATTATTTAGAAAATATTAAACATAAGGTTTTACCAAGTTTTGCTATTTCAAAGCAAGTTGAAAGTTTAGTAAATGAAGCTATTGTTTTACTAAAGTCTATTAAAAATAAAACATCAGCAGATATTGCAATTAAAATTGAACAAGCTTTAACACAAAATGATATTTCATTATTTGAAGAGGCATTATTAACTTCTGGCAATAAAATATCCTCTACTCGTAATAAGGATATACAAAGCGAATTTGAAGGTTTAGCCAGTGTAATTTTACAAAATTACTATGATTTATATAATCAAGCATTTAGCGAAATAGCAAAAATCTTTATTTATGCTTATACATATTATAAACAAGCTAATAATGTAGCTGATTTTAATGATTTACAGACTAATGCTAAATTTTTAATTGAGCAGAAAGAGATTGCACAATATATATGGTGTAGACTAGATAATAAATATAAACATATTTTATTTGATGAATTTCAAGACACAGATATGACACAGTGGAATATCATCAAAGCATGGCTAAATGCTTATGGTAAAAATGAAGAAGATAAGCCCAAAATATTTATCGTTGGCGATTTAAAGCAAGCAATTTACAGATTTAGGGGCAGTGATAGCAGTGTTTTTATTAAAGCAAATGAGTATTTAACTGAAAATTATCAAGCTTATACTTTAGCAACTTACAACACAAGGCGTTGTTCTCAACCTATTATTGATTGGCTTAATCAAGGATTATGTACTAATAATAGTAGCCATGATGATGATAATTATAAAAATGATTATTTACCGCATACCACATCTCAAAATAGTATTATAAATAATAATATCGTACTAAATTTAACTGAAAATTCACAAACTAGTGCAATTCAGCTTGCTCAAACAATTAAACATATTCATGATAATTTGAATATATCGTATAAAGATATTTTAGTACTAAGCTCAAGCCGTAAAAACTGGCAAGATTTTCAAAGTCAATTATCTAACTTTGCTATCCCTTGTGTAGTAAGTCAGCAAGGTGGTTTGTTGCAAACCCAAGAAGTGTATATTTTAATAAATTTAATGAGGTTTTTATTAAATTCAGATAATGATTATGCTTTATTTTGTATATTAATTAGTCCAATTTTTAATATTGATAGTAGTTACATATTAAGTTTAGTTAATAAAGATTATGCAGATTTAGAGGATTTACAAGAAAGTAAAAGCTACTGGAAAATTCTAAATTATGCTAATTCAAATGAAAATATTACCACTATCCATAATGCGATTGAAAAGCTAAATTATCTACTATCTATCTATAAAAATTATACGCCATTAGATTTAATGCAATTTTTATATATACATTTAGATATAGAAAATAAATTTATAATAAAAAATCAAGAGTTTAATTCATCGCAAACTTCATCACAAAGTATTAAGCATAATTTGCAAGAATTTATCAAATTAGTCTTAAATTTCAATGCTGGTCGTTATCCAAATTTAAATGATTTACTAGATTTTGTTATAAAATATCAGTATACAAACTATATAAAAGAAACCCCAAATCTTGGCTTAGAACAACAGGAAGATGCAGTACATTTTGATACAATCCATGGTGCAAAAGGTTTAGAGGCAGATGTTGTAATTTTAATGGATAGCACAAGTTATAAAAGTTTTTCTACATCTGTTTTAGAACATCATGATAAATACTTAGTTGGTAGTCCATACATGCATAGATTAGTTGAAGAAAGACAATTTTCATGGGATTATCAACAAAATGAACATGACAAAGAATATAAAAATTTGCTTTATGTAGCGATTACTCGTGCTAAAAAAATGTTTGTTGTAGGTGGAATTGAAAGTAGCAAAACAAAACAGCAAGATAATAAAATTTGGTATAACACTTTAACTAATATAAATGATAAATCAATTTATAGTGTATTAGAATTGAATCAAAATTCAAATAACCAAAATAATGAAAATATAAATACAAAAGAATTAAACTTAAATAAAAATATACAAAATAATATAAGATTACCTAAAATCCAAATTACAATTAAACCTAGAGAAATACCAACAATTGGGCAAGAGATTGGTAGCATTATGCATAAATTATTGGAGTTGATAACTAATAATAAAAATAAAATACCAAAGATTGAACAAGCATTAATGTGGTTAAAAATACCATTACACAAAAAATTTATGTTGGAAATAGCTTTAGATAAAGTAGAAAAAATTTTAAATGCACAAAATTTGCAAATTGTTTTTGATAATAAATCATATATTAAAGCAATGAATGAACAAAGTTTTGCTTATCAGTCTAAAATATATCGTATGGATAGAATTATTCAACTTGATGATAATTGGTTGATTATTGATTATAAATTTGGTGATGAACAAAAACATATTGAACAATATACAAAGCAATTATCTTTATATAAAAGTATTTTAGCTAAAAATTTAAATCTCAAATTAGATAATATAAAAACAGCTATTATTAATACTGATGCTGAAATTATTTATATTTAGCTAATTTACTAATATTGATATAATATATAAAATAAAACGAAAGGAAAATATGCCCAACTCTCTAGTACTCTTAATTTTATTATCTGGTGCTGTGTTCGGGATATTAGTACTTAAAATTTTGAGATTACCAAGTATACTTGGATATTTGCTGGCTGGAATTATTCTCGGCCCTCATGCTTTTAATAGCTTTAGCCTAGAAAATACACATGTTTTTCATACAATCGGCGAGTTTGGTATTGTCTTTTTGATGTTTAGTATTGGTCTAGAGTTTAGCCTTCCACAACTTAAAAGCATGCCAAAAAAAATAATTATTAGTGCGATTGCTCAAATAATTGTCAGCATTTTGCTAGCCTTACCAACTGTATGGGCAATTGCTTACTTTTACAGAGGCGAATTTAATATAAGTTGGCATTTATATATTGTGGTTGCCGCCATATTTGCTATGTCATCAACAGCTGTAGTATCAAAGGTTTTAATAGAAAAACTACAAATGCAAAGTGAGCATGGAAAGCTCATTATGTATATTTTATTATTTCAAGATTTAGTAATTATTCCATTTTTAGTTTTAATACCAAGTTTGCAATATACAAATGATTCAATTTGGTATATGTCAGCTTTAATCTTGGTTAAAATTATTTTACTTCTCTGGCTAGTCTTAAAAGCTGGGCAACCAATTTTAAAAAAATGGATGGATATTGTTGCTCAAAAGCAATCTACAGAACTATTCACTTTAAATATACTGTTAATTGCAATTGCAATGGCAACTTTTACCCAAATGCTTGATTTATCTATGTCGTTAGGGGCATTTTTAGCTGGATTAATTATTTCAGAAACACATTATAAAACACATGTAGAAGAAGATATAAAACCATTTAAAGAGGTACTTTTAGGTTTATTTTTTATCACAGTTGGAACAAGTTTAAATTTAGCTTATTTAATTGCAACTTGGGAATTGGTATTATTTATATTATTTATGTTGGTTGTTGTAAAGGCTTTAGTAATTTTTGTAACTTTGAATTTACTCCATAAAAATTTAAGTTTATCTATAAAATCAGCATTAGGATTAGCTCATGCAGGCGAATTTGGTTTTTTATTATTACAACAGAGTAATGCAGAATGGTTTGGTAGTCAAAGTGTACAACAAGGTTTAACTGTTGCGATTGTTATATCAATGATAATTACCCCTTTCTTAATTCAATATGCAAATGTAATTGCATTAAGATTTAGCCAACAAGAATGGATTAATCAGTCTTTAAATATCACTCAACTTGCTACTAAAAACATGGCTTTGAACAAGCATACAATCATTACGGGTTTTTCACATCTTGGGCAACAAATTGCTAGCATATTAGCAAAAAGTAGAAAGCAGTACATTGCAATTGATTACAATCCAGAAATTGTGAATAAATACCAAGATAATTTTCGTTTAATGTATGGCGATGCTACACGTAAAGAGATATTAGCACATGCTAGCTTATCTAAAGCAAAAACAATTTTATTGATGCATAATGATATTGATTCATATATAAGAATAGCTAGTATCTGTAAAAAGCTTGAAGTACAAGCACAAATTTACATGCGAGTAGATACTATAGAAAAACAAAATCAATTATTAGAATTAGGATTTATAATTGATAATATTATTTGTGATAATATCGAAAGCAGTAACCGATTAAAGCAGATATTGAATATATAAAAATAAAAAACATAATACACAATATGAACCCATATTTAAAAACCCTTTCTTCAAAAATGTATCTAGCAGGTAATTTTATCAGTAAACCTGTTGAAAAAAGTTACCAAATACAAAGCCCCTTATCTGAGTATCAAAATTTTTCAAATCAAGTTAATTTAGCAAATATAGCAAATGCCAATATAGAAGATGCAAAATTAGCAGTAAATTCAGCTTATGATATCTTTGATTATTGGAAAAACATCTCTAGTTTGGAGCGAGCAAAGTATTTACTTGATATAGCTGATTACATGTTAAAGCATCAGCAAGATTTAGGTGAATTACTGCATTTAGAACAAGGTAAACCATTAGCAGAGGCAATTGGAGAAATTGCATACAGTGCTAGTTATTTCACATGGTTTGCACATCAAGCACAAAGCATGCACGGAGAAACATTAAATAGCCCGTGTGTAAATAAACAAATGTATACCATAAAGCAAGCTATTGGTGTTTGTGCGGCGATTACTCCGTTTAATTTTCCATCAGCGATGATAGCTCGTAAGTTAGCTCCTGCACTTGCTGTAGGTTGTCCTATGATAATAAAGCCTGCTAGCGATACACCATTAAGTGCATTAGCCTATGGAATAATTGCTGATGAAATTGGATTGCCGAAAGGATTACTAAGCATATTACCAGCTGATTACAATACAAGTATAGACCTAGGTAAATATATATGCAAAGAAGAGAAAATACGTAAACTTTCTTTTACAGGCTCTAGTAATGTTGGAAAAATATTAATGGCACAATGTGCTAGTAATATCAAGCGTTTATCTCTAGAGCTTGGTGGAAATGCCCCATTTATTGTTACTAAATATGCAAATATAGAAAATGCTGTAATTGATGGAGTAAAAAATAAATTTAGAAATGCAGGACAAACGTGTGTATGTACAAATCGTTTTTTTGTGCATAATGATGTGCTGCCTCAATTCATACAAAAATTTAAACAAGAAGTAGCAAAAATACAAATTAGCCCATTAATTAATATAAAAGCAGTAAATAAAGCAAAATTATTGATGCAAGATGCAATAAATAAGGGTGCTATTTTAGAGTTGGGCGGAAATATAAATGGCTTATACTACGAACCTACTATTTTAACTAATGTAAATGATAGTATGGATATATATTATCAAGAAATATTTGCTCCAATTGCATCAATAATTAGTTATAACGATATAAAAGATGTTGTTAAGCAAGCAAATAATACACCATATGGTTTAGCTAGTTACGTATATACAGATAATATAAATGAAGCAAATTATTTTACTAAGAACTTAGAGTGTGGAATGTTAGGTATAAATACAGGAGCATTTTCCAGTCATGCTTTTCCATTTGGTGGGGTAAAGCAATCAGGCTTTGGTAAAGAAGGCTCAATTTATGGAATTGATGAATATACAATTACCAAAGCTGTTTGTGTTTATGAATACTAATTAATTCATATACTTAAAGAAGTCAGGATATTGTTGTTTAATATTAGCAATATCTTCTTGCATAAAATCTGCTCTTGGCTTTCCATTATCATTCGGTTTGCCACTTGTATATGTACCAGTTATGCTTACATGCGGGTCTTTATCATTAGTAATTATTCCTCTTTCTTTATCAATATGAGAAATTGTTGTTGTATCAAAGCCTCTTTTATAAGCTTCTTCTACAGATTGTGTATCACGTTTCACTTTTGTACCATATGCAACTAATGTATTTTCATTATTTGGATTATGAAATATATACACAGGGTGTTCATAATAGTTACCATCTTTACTAGGTTTTATTAGCCCAGTTAATTGTTTTCCATCAGGAACTTTTGGATTAACACCAAAATATTCTTTAAGATTTTCAATATCTCCAAAAATACCACTCTCAATTACATCTAACATTGTATTTGCTTTTTCTTCTGGATTAGCAGAAAAAGATGGTTTATATTTATTAATAAGATTTGTTAATCTATTTAAGCCACATGTTACAACATCAATACCTTGAGGTTGTTCGTATTCTTTAAAATTAACACTAGCTGCATTTATATCTGCATTTTTTCTAATGTCATGACTTGGGAAATTTGGTTTTATTGCACCTATTTTTATTGGGCTTTTAGAGCCTACTTGATGAATTTTACTCATATTATTATTAAATAAAGTTGTTAAACTAAACTGAAGTATATCATAATTTATAATTCAATATAGTTTGACTACAAAACCCATATAAGCTAAAATCTTTGTAGATAAGACTTTTCTAAGCATTTTCAATATGTCTAGCCTCAATATTTCACAAAAACTACAATTAATTCAAATTAGTGGCGAGGATAGTGCCAATTTTCTGAATTCACAACTAACTCAAGATATTAACAATTTAAATTCAGAACAAGCTCGTTTATTTGCCTACTGTTCGCCAAAAGGTAGAATGCTTGCAAATGGTATAATTTATAAGCATATTGATACTTACTATATGCTTGTAGATGCAAGCATAGTATCTACTTTTAGTAAACGCTTATCGATGTACATTTTAAGAAGCAAAGTAAAAATAACTGTAGTTGAAGCTTCATCTTACTTCATATCATATGTAAAATTACAAAATAATATAAATAATTTTTTAAATACAGTAGATAAAACATCAGAAAATAACACATATTATATTAATTGGTATCAAGACAAATATATAGCAATAACAAATAATATAATTAATGTTGAAGATATTATTAGTACTAGCATTGGATTAAATGAATTTGTTTATGATAGCATTTTGCAAGGCATATTTTTCATTAATAGTACAAACGTAGAAGAGTACGTGCCTCAAATGCTAAATTTTGAAAAACTAGGTGGAGTTAATTTTAAAAAAGGCTGTTATCCAGGACAAGAAATAGTAGCTCGTTCACAATATTTAGGTAAAATTAAAAAAACAAGTATTTATGCAGTTGTTGGTTGTGATGATAATATTAAATATGAAAATATAAATATTGATATAATTACAGATGATAAATCACAAAATATTGATAATGTGCAAATAGTTGATAGCATATATTTTAATAATAAACTACATTTTATTTTGTGTATTCGCAGTGAATATCTTTCATTACAAGGTTTTGCCTTATTATTTAATGCTAATAACGATACAAATTATGCCAAACATATGGACTATAAATTATATTTTGAAAATGATGCAAGCAATAAAGAATAATAATTAATATATCTAATTTATGAGCATACTTTTTAATAATATCAATAATCAAATATCAGATATATCTCAAGCACCTTTAATTAAAATGTGTGGTTTTACTAGGCCTGTAGATATAAAAGTTGCAATACAGAACAATGTAAATGCTATTGGGCTAGTTTTCTATAAGCCAAGTTCAAGGTATGTTAGTTTAGAGCAGGCTTATTTGCTTACTAAACAAATTCCAAAACATATTCAAATAGTTGGTTTATTTGTAAATGAAAGTATAGAAAATATTCTTGAAATATCTAAAAATGTAAATATAGATATGTTCCAATTTCATGGGGATATTGAATACGAAACGCCAGAATATTGTAAAAATATAGGCAAAATTTTGAATAAACCATATATAAAAGCAATCGGAGTTAAAGCAGGGATTGATAAAAGTACTAACTCTGATTTTATTAGAGACGTTTATAATAAATATATAAACTACGAAAATAATAATCTTTTTTCAGGTTTATTATTAGATACAAAAACATCAACTTATGGCGGTAGCGGACAATCTTTTGATTGGGAAATTATACCAAAAGAATTATTAATAAAAAGAGATATACCAATTATCATCAGTGGTGGAATTAATTTAGACAATTTAGATTTAGCCTTATCATTAAATCCATATGCAGTTGATTTAAGCAGTGCAATAGAAAATGATATTAAAGGCATTAAAGACGAAAATAAAATTAAGCAAATTATGCAAATAATTAAAAATAAACGCCAAAATATAGCTGAAATTCATGACAAACTATAAAACTAGCATTAGTTTATTTGCAACTAAATATATATCAAAAATAGTATTAATAATTTTTGTAGTTATTATATCTGCCCCAGTTATGAATCTTATTCTGCAAAGTTTTGGTGCAAAACAAGATACTTGGCATCATTTATGGCAATATAAAATGAAGGAATACATTACAACCTCATTAATTTTAGTAAGTTCTTGTGTAGTAATTTGTAGCTTGATTGGTGTTTATAGTGCATGGTTTATGAGTCAATACAAATTTAAATACCATGCATTATGCCATTGGCTTTTAATTGTACCAATTGCAATACCTAGTTATATTTTAGCTTATGCTTATACTGATTTACTACAATTTTCAGGTGTTTTTCAAACGACTATTAGAGCATTTTTTCCAGATTTTAGATTGCCAGATGTAAGAAGTTTACCCGTAGCAGTAATGATATTTAGTATTAATTTATACCCATATGTATACCTAATTTGCTATTCTGCTTTTAGTCTATGTAATAAACATGTTTTTGAAGTTGGGCAAATGTTAGGAGAAAAACATATTTTTTATAAAATAGCACTCCCTTTAATTCGCCCTAGCTTAATTGCTTCACTATCTTTAGTATCAATGGAAATACTGGCAGATTATGGCACAGTAAGCTATTTTGGTTTACAAACATTTTCATTAGGTATCTACCGCTCATGGCTTAGCTTTGATGATAAAGCAAATGCAATGTTATTAGCAGTGATATTACTCGCAGTAATAGCAATATTATTATTTATTGAATACAAAGCACGTCAAAAGCAAAAGTTTTATACATCAAGATTGAATAAAGTAGCAGATAAACAAAGTATATCCTACAAAAAATCATATAAAATATGGTTAATTGCAATAACAATGTTTAGTTTAGCTTTAATTTTACCCATTTGTAGCATGTTAAATTTATTCTTAAAGGATATGATAATAGACTACAATTGGCAACAATATTTACAGTGGCTAGAAAATACCTTAATTGTAGCAGGTATTGCAAGCTTTTTTACGGTATTTATATCTTTTGCCATGAATGTGCTATTTAAAAATAATAAAATTTTGAACATGGGTGCATTTGGTTATGCGATTCCAGGTACAATTTTAGCTATAAGTATTTTAGGTATAATTAGCTTTATTTCTCATAATATAATTGATATTAATAATTATCTGAGTGCTAGTATTTGGTTATTAATTTATGCTTATTTTATCCGATTTTTTGCAATTGCACATAAGGGCATATCTACAAACTATCAACAGCTTTCACCAAATTTAGGCGATGTAGCTCAATTATTGGGTTGTAGCAAATGGCAAGTAGTATGGCGAGTATATTTTCCACTATTAAAGCAAAGTTTATTTAGTAGCTTTTTATTGGTTGGTATAGATTCAGTGAAGGAACTGCCATGTACGATGTTGCTACGCCCATTTAATTTTGATACCTTAGCTGTTATTAGCAATCAATTAGCCAGCGATGAAAGAATAGCCGAATTATCATTACCTGCTCTAACAATGATTATATTAAGTTTAATTCCTATGTTTGGTTTATACAATAAATCAACTAATATCAATAATGCTTAAATAATATTTTATAATCCATAACCACAACAATCTTTAACACAGCAAACAAATATGACTACAGAATATGCAAGTGTAAGCTATCACACTATAGATGAAGCAAATGAAAACCAAAGAATTGATAATTTCTTAATTACAAAATTAAAAGGTGTGCCAAAATCACATATCTATAAAATTATTCGTAATCATGAAGTAAGAGTGAATAAAAAAAGAGTAAATAATACTTATAAACTAATACTAGGTGATATTGTTAGAATACCACCAATTAATGTAGCCATTTTATCGCAAAACTCAACTGAAAATATAATAAAAGCAAATACTAAAATTAATTTAGAAATTTTATATGAAGATGATGCTTTATTAGCAATTAACAAACCAGCAGGAATGGCTGTACATGGTGGTTCTGGTGTGTCATTTGGTGTTATAGAATATTTACGTCAAACAACTAACTACAAATTTTTAGAACTAGTACATAGATTAGACAAAGAAACATCAGGTGTATTATTACTGGCAAAAAAACGTAGTGCATTAGTTGGTATGCATGAACAAATTAGAAATGGAAAATGTAATAAAAGATATCATGCTGTAATTAGTGGCAGTTGGCAAAATGCTAAGCAAAATCTACGTTTCCCACTAAAAAAAATTGTAATGAATAATGGAGAACGTAAGGTATTTGTTGATGAAATTGAAGGACAAGAATCACATACCATAATTTATTTGCTTGGACATGGTCAAATTGGTGGACATGTTTGTAGTTTTGTTGAAGCAGAGTTAAAAACAGGGCGTACGCATCAAATTCGTGTGCATTTATCTCATAGCGGTTATCCAATAATTGGCGATGAAAAATATGGCAACTTTCCATTAAATAAACAAATAGAAAAGCAATTAAATATATCAAAGAATAACCCATTTAATTACAGAATGTATTTACATGCATATCTTTTTGCATTTATGCACCCAATTACAGGTGAATATTTAGAAATTAATGCCAAAACTCCGTGGGAAAATGAAATAAAAATAATACAGGATAAGTTATATAAAGAGGAAGAAGAGAATTAACTATAAAAAAGGCATTACCTATAAAATAATGCCTTATTTCTGAAAAATGAATTTTTTAAGATTATTTTAATTTTACTTATCTAATTCAAATGCTTTATGTAAGCTACGTACTGCAACTTCCATGTATTTTTCATCGATAAGAACAGAAATCTTAATTTCAGATGTAGAAATTAATTGAATATTAATATTTTCATGTGCTAATGTTTCAAACATTAAACTAGCTAAACCAACATGTGAACGCATGCCCACGCCAACTACGGAAACCTTAGAAACTTTACTATCACTAATTACTTCAACTGCACCAACTAATGGCTTCACATGCTCTTCAATTACATTTAATGCTTTAGATAGCTCAGCTCTTGGAACTGTAAAAGTAAAATCAGTTTTATTATCAAAAGATTGATTTTGAATAATCATATCAACATCAATTTTATGCTCAGCAATTGGTTTTAAAATGCGAGCTGCAATACCAGGATTATCATTAACGCTTTTTAGTGTAATTTTTGCTTCATCTCTTTGAAATGCAATTCCTGAAATAACGGCCTTTTCCATATTATTTTTTTCCTCAAACGTAATTAATGTACCACTATTCATTTCTTCTTCTAGTGGCATCATTGGGTCAGTTAGTGATGATAAAACACGTGTTTTTACTTTATATTTTCCCGCAAATTCTACAGAACGAATTTGTAAAACTTTAGAGCCTAAACTTGCCATTTCTAGCATTTCTTCAAATGTAACACTATTTAAACGTTTAGCACTATCTACAACTCTTGGGTCAGTTGTATAAACTCCATCTACATCAGTGTAAATTAAGCATTCATCAGCTTGAATTGCTGCAGCAACGGCAACAGCAGATGTATCAGAGCCACCTCTACCTAATGTAGTGATGTTTTGTTTATCATCTACACCTTGAAAGCCTGTAATTACAACTACTTTACCTTGATTTAAATCCTCAAGAATGCGTTCACTATCAATGCTTTCAATTCTCGCTTTAGTGAAAGAATCATCAGTTTTAATTGGAACTTGCCACCCACTATAACCAACAGAATCAATTCCTTGAGCTTTTATTGCTAAACTAAGTAGTCCAACACTTACTTGCTCTCCTGTTGATGCTATCATATCCAAATCTCTTGGGTCTGGATTGCTATTAATTTGATTAGCTAAGCCTAAAAGGCGATTTGTTTCACCAGACATAGCAGAAGGCACAACAACAACTTTATGCCCTGCCCTTGCCCATTTTGCCACTCTTTTAGCTACGTTTGATATACGCTCAACGCTACCCATTGAGGTACCGCCATATTTATGTACAATTAAAGCCATATATTTGCTCTCTTTTGTTTAAAACTAATTTGAATTGGTATGTTTTATATTATGGTATTTTATAATTTTTATATAATATATCAGTTGATTTAATATACTATCTATTACTTATATTTATTATAAATTTA
>JBJOQB010000164.1:0-6054 GCA_046050125.1 Pseudomonadota bacterium | reverse complement strand
CCACGTAGTGAGAATCCGTATTTATCTGCGATTTCATGCTGTCTGTCTTCGATTATGCTATCACAAAATTCTTCAACTTTATTACAATTTAAACATACTAAATGGTCGTGGTGTTCGCCTTCATTTAGTTCAAATGTTGCCTTGCCTTGCTCAAAATTATTTCTAACTAAAATGCCAGCTTGCTCAAATTGAGTTAATACACGGTAAACAGTAGCTAAACCAATATCCATATTATCATGCAATAATGATTTATATACATCTTCTGCACTTAAATGGCGTGTTGTACTATTTTGGAAAATTTCTAAAATGCGTAGGCGTGGAATGGTTATTTTTAAACCAGCACTTTTTAAATCCGAGGAATTAGGCATAATCTACAAATTCGGTTACAATAATGTATATCATACGCTTTTTTATAGGATTAATAAACTATATGAATACTAGAAATCTAATTATGTTAGCAATAGCTAGCCTGTGTTTAAATGCATGCTCTGTTTATGATAGTACAACACGAAAAATAGCTAATGGTATTACTCCATATCGTATTGATATTATTCAAGGGCAGGCAATTACTAAAGAGCAATTAGCTCAAGTAAAAATTGGCATGGCTAAGGAAGATGTGCAGTTTACTTTAGGTTCTCCATCTGTAAATAGCATTTTTAGTGCTGATACTTGGAATTACGTATTTTTTTACCGCAAAGGCTTTAATGACGTAGTCAAGAAACGCCAAGTTACATTAAAGTTTTCAGGTAATACTTTGCAGAATATTGAAGCTGATGATTTGCCTTCTGAATTAGAATTAATTAAAGAAATTGATAAGCATAAGTAATTTTATTAACAACCTATAGATAATAAATATAAAAATATATTTTGTAATCTATAGGCTGTTTATTATTATAAAAACTCACACTATTTTTTACTTACTTGTTAAATTACTGTAACCACGAACACCACTATTTACACCTCCTACATTTGAAGTTAAATTAGCCTCATCAATTCCAAAATTATTATTTTTACCACGTAATTTATCCATCATTGATTTTGATGAATTCCACAGGCTTTTAGATGTTTTTTTGACTAAATCAGTCATGCTATTTGATAACACAAACATTGTTCCAATTACACCTTCAGCAATATGGGCAGGAAAATCAATTGACACATCAGTGGTTGCATTCACATTAATACCCAAATCATTACCACCCATAATCAACTCGTAAGGTTTTGAGGCAATTTCAAAAATTTTGTCTAACCCTGGGATTAGCTCAATTGGGCTGGTGTTAATAATCGGTTTTAGAATTAATAATAAAACAGCAACTCCACCCAAAAGCTTCCATGGCACAGCATTACCAATTATTTTAAATAAATTACCTAACTTATAATTTAACATACCACGTATGCCAACATTTGATTTTTCTTTATTAAAACGATAGTTTGTATAAGTTATACCCTCTGTTTCTTTTACAATATGCCTAGGAAAATTTTCTACCCACTGCTTTGTAGCACTTGATACTGCATGAGTATGTAGCTTATTCTTAGAATTATCCATATTATTAAGAATACTTTTAACATTGCTTAAGGTTTGTGTAAATAGAGTCTCTAAATTATTTAACATGCTATCATCATGACAATGTGCTAATAAATCTTTAAAATCGCCTAAAGCATTAATTAAATTTTGGATATTTTCTGGGTTGTGATGCTTAACCTTCTCTAGTAATTGTATTGAAGAATCTAGAGCTAATGATTTATTTTTTATATTATTTGTTAATTTATTTGATGATATCTCTATATTAGCATTGTTAGTAATAATAGAAAGTTTATCAAATTCTTGGCTTAAATCTTGCTGATTTTTTACCATTTCCATTAAATCAGCTAACTTACCATTTTTTTGCATTTGCAAAGCAAGTAACACATGTTTGTAGGCATTAATTCTTAGTTCTTTTTCTGATGCATCTGGATATAAATCTTTTAAGCTGTGTGTACTTTCAGCGCCTGCTAGGCTTGTTTTATCGTTTATATCAACCTCTGCATTTTTATTTTTTGCACCTCTAGCCATGCTGTACATTTTTTTACCGCCATCAATTGCCATGCCTAGCAAACCACGCCTACTAAAGTATCTCACCGCTTTTGATACAGCTTGCCTAATTTGTGTATTTTTATCTTTTATTTCTTCACTCTCTGCTTTATCTGTTCTTTGTTTTTCTTTAGTATTTAATGAATCAAGCATATTTTCCAATAAATCTAAGAAATCAGTTTCTCCTTCCTCAAACATATCTTTTACATTTTTTTTCAAACCGTAATTAGATTTAATTGTTTTATCTTTGCTGATTTTAATGTGATGATGGTCATCATCATGCGAGTGTTTATGCTCATTTAAGCTATTTTTATAATTTTCTAATACTTTAAAATTACCTCGTGCAAAATTTTCCTGCATTTTGGCTAAAGCACCTTGAATGCCGTAATCTTTAATTTGTTGAGCAATAAATTTATAGTTTTTTGCAATCTTTTTTGCAACTCTACCAATTGCTTTGAACACAACTAATGAATTATCTTTACCCACCACAAAAGTTAAAGCTAAACCAAGCATAATCGAAATGCTAAACATAATTAAATGATGTAATGGGTCGCCGAATGCAGTACCAAAAGCCATTGATACAGGTAAAGAAGCTACTTGTGTAGCCAATCCTCCTGTATGCACTGCAGCAGCAATGTAAGCAGCAAAACTAGCTAAAATTGCAGTGTATATGCCCATTTTTGTCATAAATGGATTTTTACGCAAAGGCTGAAGTAATTTATCAAACTTGCCATCAAGTAAATTCAAATCTTTACGCAAATTTGCCTTAAATACGCTTAATTGCCCTTTATTAATTAAATTTATGTTACTAGATTGATTAAGTTCTTGTCGAAATTTTTGCGATAAAAACGGAGATACTTTATCCTTAAATTTTTGATGATTATCACTAATAAATAAACTTTTATCATTTTTATCTTTACTAGCATGTAAACCAAAAAAGCTTTTTGGATATTTAACATTATGAGCAACTAAACCGCCAATAATCGGGATTTTTTTATACTTTTGATATGATTCACTGTTATTATCTAAGCCTTGAGATATCCTCTCACTCGGATTGTTATATATAGTTTTTTCAATATTTTTTATATCTAATAACTGTAATAATTTTTGGCATGATACTAGTAATGGAGCATATGCATCTTCTCCGCATAATTTTTCTAATGCCCATTTTTGCCTGTTGCTATCCATGCCTTTAAATGCATTGCTATTTAGGTATTTTAATATTGAATTTAAGTGATATGAAATTTCATTAAATTTTTGCTGTGTATTTTCTAAATTCCATTTTTTACCTAAAGAATAAGATAAATACTTAACCAATGATGGATTATTATTTATGCTATTAAGCGTATTTTGAACAACATCAATAAATTCTTGTGCTGGTTTGCTTTGTTGAGAGTTATCTACAATTGATATGCTTGATAAATTTAATGGCTCATATTCTTGCAAAAACTCTTGTATTTTATCTGCTTGTAACTGCGTTTCTTTCTCTGATAATTCATCGAAAATATTTGCTTCTTTATGATTTTCAACTGCAAACTTTTGTATTTCAGGCTGATGTTTAATAAATAAAGTATTAAAATTTAACCATTCTTGATATGAACCTACAATTTGAGCATTATGTTCTTGAATTTGTGGTAATTTTGATAAATCAATTTCTAAATTAGCAAATACATCAAATGCCATTTTTATATGACTTGCATGATAATTTTGCGTATTAAATGACAAGGCAAATTTACCAATATCATTACCACTTGTTTGATACTCAAGTAATGAATTCAAATTTTTATCACTATCTTTTTGAATATTAGTTAAGTTATAACCTTGTAATGGAATTGATTGCGGACGCTCTGCACCATTTGTATAAGTACTTTTTGGAGCAAAAAAATTAATTGTTCTATTTTTAATGCTAGTAATTGAAGTTTGATTCGTAGTTTTTACAATTTGGCTATCATTATTAGTTTGGGCTAAAGCATAAGTTGTTTGCGGATTAAATTTTATACTTTGTAATTTTGAAAAAACTTTGTTAAGTTTCCATTTAGAAACGGTTACGCTTTGGTTTTGATTTTGAGTAGTATTGAATAATTCAGTTAAGTTTTTTGTATTTCTACCTGCTTTTATTTCAAAATTACTATTAAAAAAGTTAAATTTTGAAGATTTAACACTACTAAACAAATTTTTGGGGCTTAACTTACTCATTTTATATAAACTCTTTAATTTAAGTATATTTTTTGTTACTGTAATTATACATATATATAAGCATAAATCAACCTTATATAATTAAAATTAATTAATTTTATCAATGAATTAAATAAAAATAGTGATGTTTAAGTAGATTTAATTGTAATATGTATATTATTTATTTTTATAATCTATATATAATATTAGTAACAAAATATACTAATATTATTCTGCTTGTAAATTCTTCTGTTTTGCATTTACACCTTCAGCAGATATTCTGCCTTGCTTTTCTAGGCTTTTTAAGCGATGATTTACAAAGTAACTCGCAATAACAGCTGACAATCCCATTGCACTTTTTACCTTACGTGATGATGTGTTCCTTAATTGCTGGCTTAAATCCAAGTAACCTGAAAAACGCACATGCACATTTGGTTCATTTAATAGGCTATGAATTTTAATTAAATTCTGCTTATTATCTAAAAGACATTTAGATTTTGTGCTGTTTATATCGCCTAATTTAGGCAAAATATACGGAACATCTTTATCATCTTTGTAGGCAACCATGATATCTACATTATTTTCTGGATTTTCTAATAATGTATTAAATTCTTCGTACTCTTTTTTTGTTTGTGCAATAACTTGCTCAACACCTGCTTTAAATTCTGGTTTAACACTTTCAGCTAGCTCTTGTAGTTCTTTGAGTGCAAATGCGGAATCTCTATCTCGATAGCCAACCATAACTATGGTTTTTGCTAATCTAACATTATTTTTCTTTGCATCTTCTATTCTTGCTTTCAACATGGATAATGCAGGAGCAACTCCGCTACCTATACATACAAAAAATAATGGATATTGTGCCTTGGGGCATTTAAAATGATTTGACCAAGGGCCAGATAAGGGTAAAAATTTTGGTTGCCTTCTTGCAATTAAAGCACCACTACCTGTATTTCGTATAAATAATCGGCTATCCTTAACATAGCTGTATTGCCTAATTTGAGCACGCTTCGCATTTAATGCTTCTTCAATTGGCTGTGCAGGAACTTCTGTTGCTGCATTAATTTTTAAATATTTATTTAATAATTTTAAATAAGAATGTTCTTGCTTATGATTTTCTGATATGGGAAAGGTTTTTACTTCTTTATCCAAGAATTCTTGAAGAGCCTGCGGATTTTCAATAAATTCTTCCGACCTTTCCTCAAGTACTTGGTAAATTCTTTCATGCTCATCATCATCACGTATAAAAAATGGCACTACTGTTTGACCTGCAGTCAAATCCTTTAATACAGAACGACTTAAATCTAGCTCTAATTCATAACAATCTGACTTAGGCGTCATTGATGTCATGTTAGTAATTGGTATTAAATTTATTGGGGTTTCTTTAGAGTTGCTATCACTTTTATCTCTGTATGCACTTAGTAGACCTGCTGCTTTAGGCTGTAATTTTGGCTGAATTAACTGTTCTTCTACATTTATCTTATTGATATTTAAAACATCTGAAAAATATGTTTGAAGCAATAAATTAATCCATTTTTTGGTTTCATCTTTTGTAAATTTTATGCCTACATTATTAGTGCTTTTACCTTTTTTATTTGCTGAGGATATAATCTTACTTAAATTACTTAAAGTTTGATTATCGTTACAACTTATATTTATTCTACTTACATAATTAGAGTAGTTTGAATAAACTTCCTGAAGCTTAAGTGAAAAATTTACCTTTGGCATATTTATTATAATTAATTAAAATAATAACAAGAATAAGAATTATTATCATTAGTATTATTATATATTATTTTTTTTATAAAATGCAA
>JBJOQB010000163.1:0-6747 GCA_046050125.1 Pseudomonadota bacterium | reverse complement strand
AGTCAAACTAGTGCTTTATCTGGTTTTGTAACTTCTATTGGAACATCTGGTTCAATTGCTACAGGATTTGCGAGTGGGGCTGGGGTTGGTATTTCTTATTCTACTATATTATATAACCTTCTCAAATCTCCAAACTTCTTAAAATTATCCAGTAAGGCTCATGACTTTAACCAAATTAATCGAGTAGTTAGCCCATTAGTGATGAATGATAGCGGTCAAAATGATAATTTAAATGAATTTTTTGAGAATGATGAAAATACTACTGAAAATCCACATAATAGAGGTACTAACACTAACAATTCTAAAAGTAATACACACAATAAAGGAGCTGAAATCATACGTAGACCTGCTGAAATCCTTCGTGATAGATTACATAATATGTTATCTCATAGCAGAAGTGTAACGCCTGAACCTCCTGAATCTGCTGAAGATATGGTATAATTTTTATAGAAAGCATAATAGATAACACTCACAAATATTTATGCTTTTTATGTTTTAATCTTGTACTGTAGCTAAATCAGAATTGTTTGGCATAGAGGCGACACGCAAAAATTGTAACGCAGATAGTACAAATAGTACAGCTAGGAGCAATTTTAAGTGCAACAAATATGACGAAAAATTATCATTTAGCTATAATATATATAAAATAATATGGGCAATAAAATTAATATACAAATCTCTTATCCTGCAAAAAATGTATTTTTAAACTTAAGTGTAGATGAAAATATCAATATTCAACAAGCTTTAGAAATTGAGGATATGTATAATAAATTTCCTGAAATACAAAACTTGGATATTGGCATTTTTTCTAAGATAAAAACTCTTGATACGCAATTAAATAATCTAGATAGAATTGAAATATACAGCCCATTAATTGCTGACCCTAAACAGCAACGTGAAAAACGTGTAGCTAAAAAACGTATTGAAAGTGATATTGAAAAAAGTAAGTGGAATCTTAGCTCTAAGCATTTAGTGAAATAATAATTAAATCTATAATACAAGAGAATATGACTAATAATATTTATTCTAGTAATGACATTAATAATAAACAACTAGATGATAGATTTAAGATGTTGCTAAGCCAGCTCAATATCAATCTTCCTTTTAATAAAGATAATGCAATTGAAATTAGTTATATTGATGTAAATTTATCTGTTTACTATGAAAATGGATTAGTTGTTTTTTACTCAACATTTTTACTTGAATATCAACCTAGTGCTATTTTCAGCCAAATTCTCCTCGCAACCTGTAAAATTACAGAACAACCCAGCATTCAAGTTAGCAATACTGATAACTTTGAAATTACCTTATGGTCAAGAGAATGGCTAGATAAAATAGATGATAACCAATTCTTTGAATGGATTGAAAGATTTGGCGATGTTACACGTGATTGGAATAGGCTTATAGAAGAATATAACTCTAAACAAGAATTACGTAAACTTATACGGATTGCAAGAAAAAGTGTTTAGGAAGATTATTGATGCATAATAATGTGATTTTATATTTATTTATAATATTCAAAACATAAATTTAATTAAAAGAGAAAACTTGATTATTATATGTAACTATCTTACTATTTTATATACTGTCATTTAACATTTCTTTGAATGACTTTAAAGCATAAATAATAAGGGTATAAAATAGCATGAATGATTTTAACAGTAATAATCAAGTCAATAATCATAATAATTCTGAATCAACGCAAAATATAAATATTAAGAAAAATATTCAGGATATTGCTATAAAATATATACCTTTAATTCTCACATCTAAAGTTTACGACATTGCAATTGAAACACCATTAGAACAAGCCAAACAATTAACCGCAAAACTAAATAATAATGTTTATTTCAAACGAGAAGATTTACAACCTGTTTTCTCGTTTAAAATTCGAGGTGCATACAATAAAATTGCACATCTAACCCAAAAAGAGCGAGAAGCAGGAATTATTGCTGCATCAGCGGGCAATCATGCTCAAGGCGTAGCAATCAGTGCAGCTAAATTAGGCATTAAGGCTTTTATTGTTATGCCTGTAACTACACCTCAATTAAAAATCAGTGCGGTTAAGCGTTTTGGCAAACAGTTTGTTACCGTAGTTTTGCATGGAGAAAGTTATTCAGATTCGTATAAACATGCTTTAGAATTACAACAACAGCATAATTTAGTATTTATTCACCCATTTGATGACCCCTACGTAATTGCTGGACAAGGCACTGTGGCTATGGAAATAGTAAAACAATTTGCCCAATTTTCCAGCACTGATGATATACCAAGCACAGATAAAAAAATCGATGCAATTTTTGTAGGAATTGGTGGCGGTGGTTTAGTTTCAGGTGTTGCCTCATATATCAAATCGATTGCACCGCATATAAAAATTATTGGTGTGCAAACTGTAGATTCAAATGCAATGCAACAATCAATTAATGCAAATACAAATGTTGTATTGAATGATGTTGGTTTATTTTCTGATGGTACAGCTGTGAAAAGAGTTGGAGACTTAACATTAGAAATAGCAAAGCAACTAATTGATGAAATAATTACAGTTGATACTGATGAAATTTGTGCCTCAATCAAAGAAATTTTTGAAGATACCCGAAGCATTGTAGAACCTGCAGGAGCATTAGCTGTTGCAGGCATAAAAAAATATATTCAAAAATATAAATGCAAAAACCAAAATTTAATTTCCATAAATTGCGGTGCAAACATGAACTTTGATAGGCTAGCATTTGTAGCAGAACGAGCTCAAATAGGCGAGGCTAAAGAAGCAATTTTTGCCATTAGCATACCTGAAGAGCGAGGTAGTTTCAAAAGATTTTGTGATTTACTTGGACAACATCATATTACAGAATTTAACTACCGCTATGCAAGCGAGGATAAGGAAGCACACATATTTGTAGGCATACAAGTACAGGATATTGAAGATATTAGTTTACTAGAACAATCCTTCAAAAATGCAAATTTAAAAGCCTTAAATTTAACTCATGATGAATTGGCAAAATTGCATATTCGCCATATGGTTGGTGGCAGAGCAGATGCTGAAAATGAAAAATTACTCCGATTTGTATTCCCTGAACGCCCAGGAGCTTTAATGAAGTTTTTGCTCAATATGGAACCAAATTGGAATATATCATTATTTCATTATCGTAATCACGGTGCTGACTATGCAAGAGTTTTAGTTGGTATGCAAGTTCCACCACAAGATAATGATAAGCTAGGCAAATTTTTACAAGATATTGAATATCCTTACACTGATGAAACTGAACATGCTGCATATAAATTATTCTTGAAGAAATAATTTTTGAGAGTATATATTATAAATATAAAATTCTTTATTTTAGGTAACTTACCTACAATGGTGTCATGCCTGCGAAGGCAGTTATCCATAAACATAAACCATGGATTCCCACCTACGTGGGAATGACGCTTATTTTTGTTATTCTAAATTTGATTGAGTAAGTAATATATTTAGTTGTTTTAGTTGTACATAGCGTTAATATATATTACGCAACCTTTGCTTGAGCCTTAGCTCCAGATAAATTTACCAAGTTTGTAAAAATATCTTTTGATACCATATGCGACATAATTGCTTTGACATCTTGAGTACTCATAGCTAATTTATATGTCCTAGCTTGTGATTCCACAATATCTGAAACTCTGTTATCACCTTGATATATATCACTTGCTTTGCTCGTATCAAAATTATTTATATGAGCATTAATTTCTGCATTTAAGGGGCTAACATCTGTAAAAGACGATAAACCATTTAAAATACCTTGAGCATACGGAATACTAGATAACCAATTTGCACTACCTATACTATCCCATAATCCTCGGAATGCAACTTTTGGAATTACATTTCCATCTTTACTTTCTTTAATATCAGCTGTTGCTACAGGTAAGTCTTTTAAACTAGCTAAATCTTCTTTATTAGTAAATAATTCCAATAACCTAAAGAAATTTGGTAATGGATACTCATTTTTATCGAAATATATTATATTAATATTATTATAACTTGATATATCACTCATAAAAGTTGATACTTTTAAGAAAGTAAATTGCTGTTTTGATAGCTGTGGATAGGCTTTTTTAGCTTCTTCATACTGTGTATCAATACTATCTCTGAATTTTTGAATTACTGCTTTTCGCTCATCATCATTTTTACTAATAACATAAGCAACCACTTTTTCTCCTACCGTATCTTCTAAAAATATATTCAATAATTTAAATAAATTTACTTCTTGTGGCTTCGTAAATGATAATTCATCTAATTTTGTGTTTATTTCATCTTTACATTCTTGATGTAAAGCCTCTAAATTATCTTTAAATTTATCTTTATTTTCTTGATGTAAACAATCTGGATTATCTTGTAAAAATTTATCAAATTTTGTTGTAAAGCTTAAATCTCTAGCAAATAGATTTTTAAATAATGTAATTTGTGTTGCTGTTAATTCAACTTGCTTTGCTTTAGTAGGTAATTGCTTACCATTTGGAGCATCTAAAGCTTCAAAACCTTTGTACGCTTTACCAATATCATGTACTGCTGCGTAAATTTGTCTAATCCAACGTAATTTTGGAATATCTTTTAATATTCCTTGTTTTTGAGCATCACTAAATAAATCTAAAATTGTTTTTTCAAAGAAATTGCATTTTGATTCAACGTGAATTGAATGAGAAATTAATCCACCAATATTTGGCAAATCCCACGTATTTGATGCAGTTAAGTAAATTAAATTTCCACTACCTTCAACAATGCTATTCATAATTGGCTTGCTTTCTAAGGCAAACTTTGTTTTATTAAAATGAGCGGGGCAAGCAATTAAATTATATAAGGCTGGATTTGTATATTTTTTATTTGTTTGTAATGCTGGATTTCTATGATTTGATGAATTTAATGATGGAGTAGAAGTTGTATGAACTTTACGATTACCTAAATTAGAAGCAAAACTATACATATATATAAAAATTTATTGTTAACATAAAAGACAATTATAACATATAAATTTGCTTGATTTAGAGAATATACTTATTAAATATACCCTCCTGCTATGTATACCTTATTCTATAAACTAGCAAAAACTTGCCCTGCTTTTTCTAATACTACATCTAAAACTTCGATACTATGCTGGCTTGAAACAAATCCAGCTTCATAAGCTGAAGGAGCTAAGTATACGCCTTTATCTAGCATTGCATGAAAGAATTTTTTGAACAATTCCATGTCTGCTTTTTCTACATCTGTAATATTATTTGGTAATTTATCAATAAAATAAAATCCAAACATACCGCCAATACTTTGAGCAGAAAATGTAATATTATTTTGTTTAGCTAAGCTGATTAAACCATCAACTAAATATTGAGTTTTAGCACTTAAATCGCTGAAAAAATTTTCCTCCGCAATTAAATCTAAAGTTGCTAAACCAGCAGTAACAGCAACAGGATTGCCAGATAATGTACCTGCCTGATATACATCTCCAACAGGAGCAAGCCTTTGCATAATTTCTTTTTTACCACCAAAAGCAGCTAATGGCATGCCACCGCCAATTACTTTTGCTAAACAAGTTAAATCTGGATAAATATCATAAATTGATTGAGCTCCTCCCAAAGCAACTCTAAAACCACTCATTACTTCGTCAAAAATCAACACTGAATTATGCTTAGTACATAAATCACGTAATTTTTGCAAAAATTCTTGTGTCGCAGGCACTAAATTCATATTTCCTGCAACAGGCTCAATGATTACAGCTGCGATATTATCACTATATTGCTTAAATGTTTGTTCTAAAGCATTTATATCATTGTAATCTAAAACAATCGTATGCTGGCTTGTGCTTTGACTAACACCTGCTGAAGTTGGGTGTCCAAAAGTTACTAATCCAGAACCTGCTTTTACAAGCAAACAATCAGCATGCCCATGATAACCACCTGCAAATTTTATAATTAATTCTTTTTGAGTATAGCCACGTGCTAAACGAATTGCACTCATTGTGCTTTCAGTACCCGATGAAACTAAACGCACTTGCTCCATGCTTGGAATATGCTTAATTAATCTTTGTGCAAACTGTATTTCAAGCTCAGTTGGAGCTCCAAACGATAAGCCATTTTGCATTGCGTTAATTGTTTTTTCTAATACATAATCATGTGCATGCCCAACTATCATTGGTCCCCATGAACCAACCATATCAATATATTCATTGCCATTTGCATCATATATATATGCACCTTTACCTTTAGTAATAAATAAAGGTGTCCCGCCCACTGCTTTAAATGCACGCACAGGAGAATTTACCCCCCCAGGGATATACTGTTTTGCTTGGTCAAAGAGTATTTGATTATTATTTATAGTATTCATGGTTTAGATTCTATTATTATAAAATATGGGAATAAGTATAATAACATAAACTTGCTATGAATTAATGCATAATAACTCATCAATAATTAATTTTTTATTATGAAGTTTAGCATACCATTTTCCGCTTTAGGTTTAGCTCTTGCATCACAAGTAACCCAAGCTCAAAAATTATCAACCACCGACTGCTTAAATATAGTTGAGACATCAATAACTAAAAGAGGGCTTTACTCAAATAGCGATTTTTCAGCCTCAGTAGCAGGAGAACAAATATCAATTACTTGTCATAATTATTATGTATTTAGAATAACTGAAAACCTTGCAAAACAAGTAAATGCAAAAAGCAAACTAGCAAATCAACCATGCCAATTTATATTATCCAGTAAAAATTCTATAACACCTGA
>JBJOQB010000162.1:0-4292 GCA_046050125.1 Pseudomonadota bacterium | reverse complement strand
GATAGCATGTTTGGTTTATATACAGGCGTTGAAAAACGCAAATAAATTTTAGAATACAATTTTTTACATTTCATCATATTCTGTTATAATATTCCGATATAATAAAGAAGGGAATATTATGGTACCAATGACTTTAGTAGGTGCTGATGCCTTAAAAGAAGAATTGCACAGATTAAAAACAATTGAAAGACCTGCTGTAATTATTGCAATTGCTGAAGCACGAGCTCAAGGTGATTTATCAGAAAATGCAGAATATGATGCAGCCAAAGAAAAACAAAGCTTTATTGAAGGTAGAATTCAAGAAATTGAAGGTAAAATCTCATCAGCTAAAATCATTAATCCAAAAGAATTAGAACAAGATGGAAGAGTAGTTTTTGGTGTATCCGTTACATTACAAGACGTTGAAACTGATAATAGCGTTAAATATCAAATTGTTGGCGAAGATGAGGCAAATATAGATTTAGGCAAAATTTCTATTAACTCCCCAATTGCTAGAGCTTTAATTGGTAAATCTGAGGGTGATATTGTTACAGTAATTGCACCAAAAGGCGATTGTGAATATGAAATATTAGAAGTTTCTTATTTATAAATTAGAGAATTTTCATTAAAATATAATTTAAATAAAATATATGGATAATAATATAAAAGACAAATTAAGCAATAATCAAAATGTGAGGTATGCAAGTTTTGGTATGCGAGTTGCATCATTTGCAATTGATAATCTTTTATTCTATATCATATGTTTTGCTATACAATTTATTTTTGGTAATAGTATTTTTTCGCATATAGTTGCATATTTTTTCACATTTGCCCTATTTTTTATGTGCAATTTTGTTAAATGTGCAACTCCTGCTAAGCTAATGCTATCAATAAAACTAGCAGATGAAGATACATTTCAAAGACCTGCAGATAAGCACATTATTAGCCGTTATGTACTATCTAGCGGTTTTTTTGCCTTATATAATTTATATGCAATATTTTTCAATGGCGAATCACAAATAATTTGGCTTGCTATATATGTATATATAGCATTAGCTTGTCTTTATGCGCTTTTAAATGATAAAGTGCAGTCTTGGTATGATAAACAAACAAAAATAGTAGTAATTCATGACTGATTTCGTACATTTACGCCTACATACAGAGTTTTCAATTCACGACGGAAGCATAGCTATAGATAAAGCTATTAGCCTTGCCATAGAGAATAAAATGCCTGCCCTTGCGATTACTGACCTAAATAATGGTTTTGCATGGATTAAATTTTATCAAACTGCTTATAAAAAAGGCATAAAGCCTATTCTAGGTAGTGATATAAATGTAGATGGCGAACAGGTATTATTTTTAATTCAAAATCATGCTGGCTACTTAAATTTATGTGAAATTCTATCTAAAACGTGGCAAACAGGCGAACCAAATATCAGTAAAGAAGAGCTACTATCGATAAGTAGCAATTTAAATGGAATTATTATTTTACTTGGTAACCCAAAAAGTAATTTATATAAACTTCTATTAAATAATAATATTGATAAAAGTATCGATGAAATTAACTACTGGAAAAATATAGTACAAGATAGGCTATATATAGAAATTCAGCATAATCATGATAGCAATATTATTTGGGCAAATGCAATTGAAGTTTCTACTAAAACAAATACCCCTTTAGTTGCAACACACCCCGTACAATTTCCAACTCAAGATGATTTTAATTCACATGAAGTTAGAGTTTGTATTTCTCAAGGCGATACCTTAGCTAATCCAAACCGTAAAAAGCTATTTAATCCAGAACAGTACTTTAAGAGTACAACTGAAATGCAAGAATTATTTAAAAATATTCCAAGTGCATTAAAAAATAGTGTAGAAATTGCAAAACGTTGTAATTTAGAATTAACTTTAGGCAAACCAAGATTACCTGATTTTGAAACACCAAATAATATCAGCTTAGATGAGTTTTTACATCAATTATCGATGCAAGGTTTAGAGCAAAGAATTGAAGAATATAGAACTTATGCAAATATTATAATTAATGATGAAGAAAAGCAAAAATATATTGATAGGTTAGATTTTGAAGTGCAAACTATTGTTAAAATGGGATTTGCTGGATATTTTTTAATTGTAGCTGACTTTATAAACTGGGCGAAAAATAATGGCATTCCTGTAGGACCAGGGCGTGGTTCAGGTGCTGGTTCAATTGTAGCTTATAGCTTAGGTATTACAGATATTGACCCTATACCATATAATTTACTTTTTGAACGTTTTTTAAACCCAGAGCGTGTATCCATGCCCGACTTTGATATAGACTTTTGCCAGCATGGGCGTGATAAAGTAATACAATATGTAAAAGATAAATATGGAGAAAATGCTGTAAGTCAGATTGCAACATTTGGTACAATGGCGGCAAAAGCTGCTGTACGAGATGTGGGAAGAGCATTAGATTTAGGCTATAACTTTGTTGATGGAATTGCTAAACTTATTCCATTTAAACCCACTAAACACGTAACAATTGCAAGTTCATTGGAAGAAGAGCCACTACTTGCACAAAGAGAACAAAATGAAGAGGAAGTAAAACAATTACTATCTTTAGCACAAAAGCTTGAGGGATTATCTCGAAATGTAGGCATGCATGCGGGTGGTGTACTAATTGCACCTGGTAAATTAACTGATTTTTGCCCTCTATATAGTCAAGATGGACAAACTTTTGTAAGTCAATATGACAAAGATGATGTTGAAAGTGTTGGATTAGTAAAATTTGACTTTTTAGGCTTAACTACTTTAACTATACTTGATATTGCTCAAAAGTATATTCAAAAAGTTTCAGATAGTAATTTTAACTATAAAAATATCAAACTAACAGATAAGGGTGCTTTTGATATACTAAAAACAGCAAATACAGTTTCAGTATTCCAGCTGGAGAGCCGTGGTATGCAAAGTATGTTAAAAGATGCATTACCTGATAGATTTGAGGATATTATCGCTTTAGTATCGCTATATCGCCCCGGCCCTATGGATTTAATTCCAAGCTATATTGCAAGAAAGCATGGCAGAGAAATTGTAGTTTATCCTGATGACCGTGTTGCACCTGTTTTAGAGGAAACCTATGGAATCATGGTTTATCAAGAGCAGGTTATGCAGATGGCTCAAATTGTAGGAGGTTATACCCTTGGTGGTGCTGACTTACTACGTAGGGCTATGGGTAAGAAAAAACCTGAAGAAATGGCAGAGCATAGGCAAATTTTCAGAGATGGGGCGGAGAAAAATGGCGTAAATGCTGAAAAGGCAGATGAAATATTTGACCTAATGGAAAAATTCGCAGGTTATGGATTTAATAAATCTCATGCAACAGCTTATGCTTTATTAGCTTACTATACTGCATGGTTTAAAGCATATCATAAAGAGTGCTTTATGGCTGCCAATTTAAGCTTAGCCATGGACGATACTGAAAAAACAGCAGTTTTAGTAGCTGATTGCAAGCAGAATAATATTAAGATACTAGCCCCAGATATTCATACAAGTGAATACACATTTACACCAATTAAAAATTCTAAAGAAAATATAAGTATTATGTATGGCTTAGGAGCAATTAAGGGTCTAGGCAAACATGCAATTGAACATATAATTGAAGAACGTAAAAACGGCAATTTTACTAGCTTTTTTGACTTTGCTAAACGAATTGATAAAAAAGTTATTAATAAACGTAGTTTTGAGGCATTAGTAAAATCAGGGGCATTTGATTGCCTAGGTTATAATCGTGGTACATTATTCAAAAATATTGATATTGCATTAGAACTAGCCAATCAAATTTCAGCTCAACAATCTCAAGTATCTTTATTTGACGATTACCAAGATGCAGCTCCTTTACCTGAACTAATAGAAAATGAATGGGATATCAAAACGCAATTAAAAGAAGAAAAAAGCGTACTAGGCTTTTATTTTAGCGGTCATTTATTTGATGCTTATGAAAAAAAAGCAAGCAGTCTCATAAAACATAAAATTAATGCTGTTAGCATAGGAAAAGATAAGGCAATTGTAGGAATTATCAGCGAAATACGCACACAAATTACGAGCCGAGGAAAAATGCTTGTATTAGGCATTGAAGATGGCAGTGCTAAAATTGAATGTATGGTATTTAGCGAAGTATTGGATAGTGCTAATTCTTACTTAAAAGAAGATGAATGCGTGTATATTACTGGAGATGTAAGGCTTGATACCTTTAATCAAACACTTAGAATTAATGCTCAAAAAATCTATACCTTAGACCAAGCTCAAATTAACACAGCAAAAGCAATTATTTTATATGT
>JBJOQB010000161.1:0-20520 GCA_046050125.1 Pseudomonadota bacterium | reverse complement strand
TGCAATAAATATACCATTTTATTAAACAAACAAGAAGAATTATTATTTTAGTTAATTGAATGTGAGATATTATTAGATTAAATTACATATAACATGAATAAACGTGTATTCTAAACATATTATATGTAACTAAAAAATGAGGGTAAATTGGTCAAATAATTAGCCGTTTTAAATTATTTATTATTAATAATATTTTGCAAATCAAAGATAATATCTAGTGCCTGCCTAGGACTACAAGAATTTACATCAATATTTTTAATTTTATGAATAATTTCATCTTTTTGATTAATTTCTTGATTTAAAACATTAATTTGTGATATAAGCTCATCATTTGAATTTGATGGATTATTATCCTTAAATAAGTTTAATTGTGCTGTATTTGCTAATTTATAATCTGCTTCATGTTCAGATAAATATTTTTTTGCATTATCAATTATACTATTTGGCATACCTGCTAAACGTGCAACTTGTATCCCATAACTTTGGCTGGCAGCACCTGATTTTATGCTGTGTAGAAATACAATATGCTTTTGATGTTCTACTGCTGTTAAGTGCATATTTTCTATACCATTATAAGATTGTGGTAAATGCGTCAATTCAAAATAATGTGTTGCAAATAAGCTTAAACATTTGTTTTTTTGTGCTAAATGTATTGATATACTTTGAGCTAAAGCCACGCCATCAGCTGTTGATGTGCCTCTTCCAACTTCGTCCATTAAAACTAAACTTTGTGATGTTGCTTGATTTATGATTGTAGCAGCCTGACTCATTTCTACCATAAATGTAGATTTACCACTTGAAACATCATCACTTGCTCCAATTCTGGTAAAAATACGGTCTATATTTCCAATTTTTGCTTGCTGTGCTGGCACAAAACTACCCATATATGCAAGCAATACAATTAATGCTGTTTGACGCATAAATGTAGATTTACCGCCCATGTTTGGTCCTGTAATTAACATTAAACGTCTGTTATAGCTAAGTAAGCAATCATTTGCAGTAAAATTTTCAACTTGATTAGCAACAACGGGGTGTTTTCCTTGCTTAATATCAACTATAGTTTCATCGCATAACATCTGTGGTTTAATCCATGATTGTGAGATAGCAATTAAGCTTAAACAACAAATGTAATCAAGTTGGGCGATTCGTAAAGCAATGCTTTTAATTAAAACGGTGTAAGGTTGTAATTCTAATAGCAAATCTTCAAATATTTGTTTTTCTAGTGCTAATGATTTTTCTTTTGCTGATAAAAATTCATCTTCAAATATTTTTAATTCTGGTGTTATATAGCGTTCTGCGTTTTTGAGTGTTTGCCTACGAATATAATGCTCAGGTGCTTTATTTGCATTTGATTGCGTGATTTCAATATAAAAGCCATGTATTTTATTATATTCAATTTTTAAGTTGGCAATTCCGCTATTTTCTCGTTCTTTTAGCTCTATTTTATCCAAAATTTCCTGTGTATTTTGATAAATATTGCGTAATGCATCTAAATCTGCTGAATAACCTTGGGCGATTACTCCGCCATCTCGTATCCACGTGTTTGGTTCTGCATTTATAGCTTGAGTTAGCAGATTACAAATTTCTTGCACTTTATCATTGTGAATAATTTGTGCAATTTTATGCAGTAAAGAATTATCTTGCGTATTTTCTATGCTAGATAATATATTATATATATTTGGGATATACTTTAATGTGTCCCTTAAACTTGCCAAATCTTTAGGCTTAGCTTGTTTTAAGGCTAATCTTGAGTTTATTCTTTCAATATCACTTATATTATTTAAAGCAGAATTTAAAGCATTTAGTATATTTTTATTCTTATCATGCGAAAGTAATTCAATTGCATTATGATACTGATTAATATGTTTAAAATTATTACTCGGTCTCAGAATTTTTTGTTTAAGATAACGACTGCCCATCGTCGTTTTACAAAAATCTAAACTACTAAACAATGTTGGCGATTTATGCCCTTTAATGGTTTTTATTAGCTCTAAATTATCAATTGTATCTGCATCTAATTGTAAATACTCTTCATATTTAATTGTGCGTATACCTTGAATATGTTGAGGTATCATGCCTTGAGTTTGCTCACAATAATGTAATAATGCGGAGCAACTTGCATAGCTCGCTTGCTCTAACTCAAAAGAAGTTAAACTCGTAATATTTAAAGATTTATGCAAAAATTGTTGTGCATTTTTATGATTAAAATACCAATCAGGCGTTGCTGTAATTTTTAATGCTGAATTTATATTTAGTATATAGGCTCTTAAATCTTTTGTTGCAATAATTTCGGCAGGTGCAATTTTTAGAATATTGCTAATTACACTATCAAAATTATCAAACGCTTGTGTAAACATATTCCCACTTGATAAATCAAGCCAAGCAATACTAATTTTTATTGGGGTTTTATCTATATCTTCTATATTATTCATACAATTTATAGATAATAAAAACTTACTTTCTTTATCATCTAAAAATGCTGTATCTGTTAATGTTCCTGCAGTTATCACTCGTGTAACTTTACGCTCTACCAATCCTTTTGCAGGAACTTCTCCGATTTGCTCACAAATTGCTACGCTTTGCCCAAAAGATAATAATTTAGCGATATATCCATCTGCTGAATGATAAGGCACACCTGCCATTTTTATGGGCTCGCCCGATGCATTTCCACGCTGTGTTAATGTAATATCAAGTAGATTTGAGGCAATTTCTGCATCTGCAAAAAATAATTCGTAAAAATCCCCCATTCTAAAGAATAATAAAATATCTTGATATTGTGCTTTGATAGATAAATACTGTTGCATCATTGGGGTATGCGTTGTCATATGGATAAAAATATAAATAATTAACACTAAATTTTAACAAAAAAAATATTTTATAGCTAATCAGTATAAAAATTAATCAGATATCTAAATTATTTATGCAATTTATGTAAATATCAAATGATAATCATTAGTATTTAGATTGAATTTTGTTTTATTTTATTTTATAATTGGGTTAGTTTATCTAGAACAAAATTATCATTTATTATTTTTTATTAAAAATAAGTGATTAAATATCATAGCAGTTTTATTTTATGAATAGTGCATCTCCTTACAGGCTAATATTACTTTATCCACATCTCGTATCTTGCTGTATTGCGATTGGTTGCATATTTTTATTTGATATAAAAATGGTATTAAATAAATTTAAATTAGATAAAAGTATATCTTATTTATTAGATGATATTTCTAAAATCGTTAGTGTGTGCTTGGTAATTTTATGGATAACAGGGCTTGGCTTGATTTTATTTGATTCTGGTCATTTCCCTTCATTCACTGAAATTATGGCAAAACCAAAATTATTTACTAAATTAATTGTAGTAAGCATTTTAACTATTAATGGTTATTTTTTACATAAACTGGTTATCAATAAATCTAAAAATAATTTGAAAAAATTTGTATATACAATTGGTGCAATTTCAGGTGGCTCATGGTTTTATGCTATGTTTTTGGGCATTGCCAAACCGCTGAATAATGTTTGGAGTTTAAGCGATTTTTTAGGTGTGTATATAATATTAATAGCAATTATGATTATGGGCGTTAACCTTATCGTATTTACACTTAGAATGATTAGTATGCTTAAAATAATTCGTTTAGAACAATTAGTTAGAAGGCACTATATCGATTATTCAAAACTTAAAAATATAGCTGAATTAGATTAGAATAAATAGTTTAGATGTATAAATTAAAACAGCGTACTAGCTTTTAACTAACTACGCTGTATATAGAATAAAAAATTAAAGTAATTAAAATATCTGAAAAATCTATAATAAAAATTAAATTACATAACCTTAGCTATGCCAACCTCTCGTTCTAACTCAATTAAAACTGGTGTTACAAACTCAATTTCGTAATTAGGATTTTTTGCTAAAAATTGTACTTTATTTAGCTTATCTTGCATTGAAAAATACTTAGCACTTGGCTTTGTATCTGTGTCTATTAATTCTTTTAATTTATTTTGAATAAAATTAATTTTATCTTGAATAAAGTTAATATAAACAGTAAAATCGCTTAAATTTAGAATTTTATAGTTTCTTTGAAGACAATCGTAATGGTATTTACAATACATAGCATGGATATTTAGGCTACTTTCTTCTTTATCTATATTGTTTACAATATATTCTGACATAATAATTATTATATATTTATATGAGTAAAATATATTTTATTTTAATTTATAAATATAATCATTAGGGCTTATACTAGTTTTATCTTTTTTGAAGGCTTTTTATAGTTTCATCATAATATAGAACTGGATTAATATTTGAGTAGTAAAATAGCCCAAAAGCTTTTTTTGCGTTTGAGTAACATTTGGCGCAATCTCAGAAGTTACGCTATTACCTAATTCTTTTTTAGTAAATAAAAATTGAAATCTCAGATTACCTATTTCATATGGAGTCATTTCATATTCATATCTATCATTTTTTTTATAAAGATAAATTCTTTCCTCTTTTTCTGTTTCCTTATCAAAAAGAATTAGAAATCGACAATTTATACAATATGTGCTATCAACATAAGATGAGCTAACAAAATCAGGATTAAAGACATATATTGTGTACGAAGTATCTTTTACATCAATTCCTTCGCTTAATTTACTACCATATTTCTTCCTAAGTAACTCTGGAGATTGAATATCCATAGCTTTATAATTTGCATCATCATCTTCATTATTTAAATCTTGATACTCATATTACGTTGGTAACTTACTTGAATTAATTTTAGTAAGGCTATTATTATCAACTGGCAGGAGAGGTTAAAGTATGTGTTTTAACCCCAGCCTCAATATGAGTACCTATTTTACTTTTATGTCTCAAATTAATTGTAATAAATTTCATATCTCAATATTATTAGTAATTTATATGTGATACTTTAACATAATATTTACATGAGTTAAATATTAAAAAACATAAATTTTATTAAAAATTATAAAATATTTTGAATAAAATCTAGCTTATGATTTGCATATAAAAACATGACAAAACCAGCACAAGATATAAAAGGGCCAAAAGGAATTGCGGTTGACATATCCTTAGATGCAAATAATTTACGTAAAACTACATACAAAATTCCTAATATTGAAGCAAAAAATATCGTATATAAAGAATTTTCAATCCCCACAAATGCACCTATTCCACCTAATAAATAGGGGTCTCCACTACCTAAACCTTCATATCCTCGAATTAGCTTAAATAGAAATGCTACAATCCACAAAATGAAAAAGCCAAACAAAAAACCATAAATAGCAGTTGAAGCATCAACAAATAAATTATTTGCCCCGCAAAACAAGCCTAGAAAGATTAAAGGCTGAGATAACTCATTCGGTAAAAGTTGTGTTTTTGCATCAAGCACAGTAATTGTTAATAAAAGCCAGAAAAATAAAATTGCACAAAATGCCTGATAAGCATTATTAAACAACATAAAGCATAGCAAAGTACCTAAACCAGCAATTACTTCAACTAATGGATATTGGATTGATATACTTGTATCACAATTTCTACACTTTGCCTTTAGAAACAACCAACTAAAAACAGGAATATTGTCGTACCATCGCAACACATAATTACAATTACTACACCTTGAAGCAGGCTTAGACAGAGTAATTTTTTCTGTAAGATAAGCTGGTTTTAATTCCTGTTCTTTATCAGATAAGCTTACATTTTCATCTGTTTTTTTAATTTCAGACTCATCATTTTCTGCATTTGCTTGTTCTGCAAGGTATTCCTGTAATTCTTGCTCAAATATCAATGGGAGCCTATATATAACCACATTAATAAAACTACCAATGCATAAGCCAAATATTACAACTAAAATGTACTGCACATACAATGGTAAGTCATACCAAACAGATAAATCAATAATATTTAGTGAGTTAAATAAGTTATGTTCCATACTTAAAACTATATAGGGTAATACCTAATATTATAGGATAATTATATCTAATATAATAACCTTAAATTTATATGTGAATGCAATTATGTGTTTTTTATGTTAAAACTATGTAATAAATACTTGAATTTAATGCAAGATAGATAACAATAAATAAATAAAATATGAATAAAATATCTAAAGACTTAGTAAAAAAAGCTCAATCATACGGTACTATTCCTGCTCTTCAACCTAAAGATGCATTCGAATTAATCGAAAATGACAGCTCTGTAATTTTAATTGATGTAAGAACAAAAGCAGAAATTGACTGGGTAGGCAAGCCTGTGCTTGAAACAGAACAATATATGCATGTTGAATGGTTAATGTACCCAGGTAGTGCACAAAATCCTGACTTTTTATCTATTTTGAGCAAATTACCAAAAGATACGCCTATAGTGTTTTTATGCAGAAGTGGCATTCGCTCTAAAATGGCTGTGCAAGCTGCTTTAGATGGTGGATTTGAAGTTGCTATAGATATAATTGGTGGCTTTGAAGGTCAAAGAAACAGCAACGGACATCGTAAAAGTGTTGATGGCTGGTGCTATTTCGGTTTACCTTGGGTTGGTGCTTAATCAGTTTTAATTATTAATGATAAACACATTATAGTTTAGTTCCTCGACTTTTTTTATGATATGGTAAAATGCAAGGTTTAAATTATTAGCAGTAATTGACTTTCCCTTCACGCCTGCTTCTATATGAGCTTGCATTCGCCAATCATTCTTTTCATTATCTCCTATCTTATTATCTATACCAAAACTTGGTAAAGAGTAAGTTTTTATCCCATCAAATATAGATTCAACTTCAAATAATATTGGAGCAAGTTTTGATTCTGTAATTAAAGGTATGTAGCAACTTAGTGTTTTTTCTTCATGGCTATTATGTAAATGTTTATAGTTATTATCGAATATCCATTCAAGCATTTGCCAAGCCATAATTGGAAAACCAGGTAAGAAATAATGATTACCTAAACTAAACGCAGGAATGTGATTGTAAGAATTTGGTACAAGCTCTGAACCTTGTGGGAATTCTCCCATTTTTAATCGTTGTAAATTTTCAGGGTGATTAAAGTCCGCAGGAGCTTTGCCTTCTAAATGCATTTCTGCAATTCTTTTTTGAATTAGAAATTTTGCTTCTTCAAAAAGAATTAAATCTTTACTTGTAGCTAGTGCCACAGCTTGCCTTGTTCTGTCATCAGGCGTTGCTCCAATTCCTCCAAAGCATATCACAACATCATCTTCGTTATTAAATGTGGCAAAAGTTCTTGATATGACATTTTTAATTGAGAGCAAATCATCTCCAACGTACTCTGCACTATTTAAAACTAACCCTCTTTTTTGGAGAACAGAGATTAACTTAGACATATGTTTATCTTGTCTTCTTCCGCTTAAAATTTCATCTCCAATAATTATCGCGTGTATTGTCATAATAAATAAAAAAAGTAGCATGAATTTTTATCATACTACTTTTAGCATAAATTTAATATATCTAGTCAAGATAAATTATATTTTAAATTATTTTGCTTAATTCTCTTTTATAAATTCATCTAATTCATCATCTAAATTTCTCATTCCAACATTAACAATTTCAACATGTGGCATTACTGCTTTTAAGTACTTAACTGCTGACTCAACCATTGCTACAGTTGGTTTATATGTTCCTGAATTACCATTTAAGTATAATTTCCCATCTTCTTTTTTGCATATTTCACCAGCAAATAAAACATCTTCCTCTTCTTCTAGTAATTTTCCACTTTCATCTTCTTTATTACCAGCTATTAATCGATGTTTTGATAAAACCCAAGATACTTTGCTATTTTCATAAATTCTTTCTAGTTTAATTTCTTTAGGTGTAATTACAATATTATGCTTTCTTGGTGCTTCTTTTGAATGAGTACCTAACATATTATAAATTGTACTTTCGCTTAGTTGCCCTAATCCATCTTTCTTATTTGATAGATGTGCTTGCATCATAGAAATTCTAGGAGAGTTGAATAATAAACCTGATTTTAATTTAGTTACAAAATCTGGGTCTATAGCTTTAAATTTAGATTCCAAAGAACCTAATGATTTAACTTCTGTTGATGTTAAATCATTGAAGGCTTTGATATTATTATCCTTATCTATATATAAAGGTGTAAATGACTTTAATTTTTTATTAAAAAATTTATTAATATTTACTCGTTGTGGATTCTTAATACCATAAATAGTGTGAGCTCCCCATATTTGACGAAGTGCATAACCAATATTTGATGGAACTGAGGCAAATGACTCAAGGTCTTTTTTATGATATGGCTTACTTTCCATTAGTTTTGCGGTTGGGATATCCCTACTATTCCATTTAATATCTTGGAAGCTTATATTTGCACCAAAAATTGCTGTTTGTAAATCAGAAAGTGCTCTATACGTATGTCTAGGTATAGCCGTTGATTGTGATGTTAAAACCTTTTTGTAATGTTGTTCTAAGCTCGCTCCTGTTGTCCTTGCCATTTCAAATTTAACATCATGTGATATACCTTTACTATCTACAAATTGTACAGTTTGTGTTTTATCTTGTCCAAACTCTGCTAAAATTTCTGATGAAAAACGTCTTTGATTCAATGGATAATCGCTATGTTTAAAACCTGCATCTTCTAAAATTGTGCAATTTGCTTGCACACATGTTATATTTTTTTTACCACTGTGCTTTTTCATTGATTCATCTATACGTTTAATTACTTCTCCTCTTAAATCATCAGTTAGTTTAAAACGTATGATAACTCCTGATTGTATATCTCCATTTTTTATTGGAGATATTTTAGCTACTTCTCTATATGCTGATTTAGCATCAAATTTTTTATAACCACCATTTTCTTTATCTGGTATGACTAAAAATGTGTTTGGATCGCCTATACCTAAAAATACTTCTTGTGTACCAGAGAATATTTCATGTATTTTTACAACATCTAAATTATATTTTATAGATTTGCGAGTAGGGATATTTGATGCTTTAAATACATAAGCATGTGAATTCAAAAATGGCTCTGGTTGACATATAAAGTTTCCAACATATCCATTATTATTTTTGGTTAGATTTTGTGCTTCTAAATTTTGTGATTTATTTGCAGAACTAGGTGTTGTAGCAGTTGATATAATACTATTTATATCTAACTTTTTTATTCTACCTGATACTTGGTCTAAAGATGGCATAATATTATCCTTAAAAATTTATAAATAACGTTAAAAATTATGAGATTAAATTATATAGTAAAAACAAAAAATTAAGAGTGCAAAAGCACCCTTAATTATATTTATCTCTGCTGTTATACTTATTATTAGTTAAGCATTTTCTGATTTTTCCATGCTATCTTTTTTAGATTTTTTCTTATTTAATTGCATGAAAAATTTTTCCACGATATCATTTAATACTTCTTGAGCAGGTAATTTGGTATGCTCTGCATATTCTTGAAGTAAACTATGATTATCAGAACCTAACATGTAACGCATTTCTGTTTCACGCTTTCTTATGCCTGGTTTTATCATATTTTCTCTTTGTGCTATACGATAAACTAATTCAAAATCAGTTAAAGTTAACGCAAATTCACGCATAACTTCTTGTTTTGAAATACCAAACTGAATGCGCTTGATAATTTCTCCCGAGCGTTTATGCAAATTAATACGACGAACTAAGCGAGCATAGCAGGTTTGAATTGTATTTGACTCTACTGCACCTCTAATTTCATTAGGCTTAGACAGCTTATGTCTTAAGTCAGCTAAAATAGTAGTACTTAGTATATCTACTGAATTTCTATTAAATTTTGTTTCTTTAAAATCAACAGATATGCCACGCATAAAATATACAGCACTGAATAAACTTACTTCTAAATTTAATAAATTACATGCAGCCAAGAATTCATCATCTAAACATATAGATGCACCTGCTTCTTGTTGATTATGCCTTACTAAGTCTAAATAGGCTTTGATTGGAATAATTCTATCAGCGATACATGCTATATCATATAAAGTATTTACTGTATTAATGAATACATCTAAAGACTTTATTGTAAACACTTTATTACTTGTATAAAATGCCTCGATCTGCTTTAGATCTGGACAATTTTCTAGTTTCATTTGACTTTCCCTTTTCAAATTAAAACGATTGAACACATTTTTTATATCATAACATATTTTTTTGCAAAATTTTACTTTTTTTTACAATTGAAGCATATTATTTTTATTATTTTGTCTAAAATGAACTTAAGATAAGTATTTTACACATATTTTTATGATAAAATACTGCAATTAATTTTTTATTAATTAAGCATAGAGGGTAATTATGGCAGATTATAATGTGCAAGATGCGTACAAGCCAGCAAGTATAGCCTGTGTAATTAACGCATCAAACTATCAAGGTGTTCCTGCAAATGTTTTGCTTGCTATTGGTAGTATGGAAGGCGGTAAAAATGGGCAAGCTATTAGAAATAAAAACGGTACGTATGATTTAGGGCATATGCAGATTAATACAAGTACATATAAATCTGAAATTGCCAAATATGGCATACGTATGGAAGATGTGAGATGGGATGGTTGCAAAAATGTTGAGATTGCAGCTTATTTACTTAAAAAACGTTTAAGTGAAAATAATGGGCAAGATTTCTGGACAAAAGTTGCAAATTATCATTCAAAAACACCAATGTATAATTCAAGATATAAAGATAAAATTCAACCATTAGCACACAAGTGGGCATCATGGTTACAAGAACAGTACAAAAATGCACAAGTTGTATATAAGTAATATTTGATGTAGTATATATTTATGTTAGGCTACTTTACAATACATGAACTCCCGTATTCGTTACCCTCATGACCGACGCTCTTTTTTTGAGCGTCTAATAGAATTAATTTCCCCAGGCCCTGATAGCAAAGCTGATTTCTTTGAGATATTACAACAAGCAAAAGAACGTAACATCATTGATGATGATGGCGTAGCCATGATTGAAGGCGTTTTACAAGTTTCTGAACTTTGTGCTGGCGACATTATGGTACCTAAAGCACAAATGGATATTATTGAAATCAATGATAATATTCAAACTATTTTACCCTTTGTAGTTGCTAAAGCACATTCAAGATTTCCAGTGTTTGATAAATCGCATGATAAAATAGTTGGGATTTTGCTTGCTAAAGATTTGCTAAGAAGCAATATTGATAGTAATTTTGATTGGGTAGAATATCTAAGACCTGCGGTATATATTCCTAAATCAAAGCCACTTAATGTTTTACTAAAAGAATTCCGTGTTAAAAAAAATCATATTGCAATTGTTGTAGATGAGTACAGCGAAGTAATTGGTTTGGTAACAATTGAAGATGTTATTGAGCAAATTACAGGCGATATTGAAGATGAATATGATTATGACCAAGACCAAGATAATATTGTTCCAACATCTGATGGACATTGGCGAGTTAAAGGCTTAACTGATATTCAACAATTTAATGAATTCTTTCATACAAATTTCACAGATGAAGTAATTGAAACCATAGCTGGATTAGTTACAAATCATTTTGGCAGAATTCCTCATAAAGGCGAAATTGCATTAATTGATAATATCCGCTTTGAAATTCTAAGAACTGATGCTAGGCAATTACATTTAGTAAAAGTTAGAAAAACCTTGAGTAATCTATAAGTATTGTTATACTATATTCCTACTTATTAATTTTATATACTTTGTAGGAATATAATTATGAAAACTTCTCCTTTTATACATGCATTAGTTTTATCTAAATTTTTACATGTTTTAAATTCGCCTCAAGCAACAACTACTAATTTATCAAGACTTACTGATAGCAATACAGCAAATTCTAAATATGCTAATTGTGATTACTTAGCTAATTTATTAATTCCTGAAACCAATCAACAAATTAAAATTATATGGGAAACAAATAGTAGCAAACTAAATAAGTTAAAAAAAGATGCTACAACTTTAAAATTAGCTGATGCTGTAATTAGTAATTCTAGTAATCATGACAATTTATTATCTAGCTTAAAATTATTATTAAGCCATGTTGCCGATACTTTAGATTTACCAAAATTAAAAGATGATGCAAATAATTTAGATAAAGAAATGATTGCAAATATTAATTTCGACAGCAGAGATAATTTATTAGATTCTATTGTTAAATACTGTGATAGTTATTTACTAGCTGATGTACGAAGCTTAACTAGAAAAAGTACTGTTATAGCTGATAGCACTGAAAGAAAATAAATATATAAAGTTATTTATCATAAATAATAATTGCTTGCTAATCACATGGCAAGCAAAAATTTGTATAAGTTTGTGCTGGTAAGTTTTTTTTGTTAGACTAGGGCGTTACATAATAAAAAAGACAAATCATGATGTGGCCATTTATGATAGATTTTTCAGATTTTGCTAAAAATATTAATAAAAATAATTCTGATAATAACAATAACTTAAATTCTAATCCAAGTTCTGAGCCTAATCCGCATTCTAATAATATGTCAAACCAAATTTTTGATTGGTATAAAGTTATGTTTAGCCAAGCTGAACAAATGTGGTCATCAATTCTTAATACTAATATATCCAGTCAAGACAGACGTTTTAGTAGCCATTCATGGCAGGATAATTGCGTATATCAATACTTAGCAAATAGCTATTTATTAAGTTGCAAGCAAATTATTGATAATATTAATACTTTAGATTTAGCTGAAGACGAAAAAGCTAAGTACTTATTTTTTACCAAACAGTATTTAGATGCTATTTCTCCAAGTAATTTTATTGCCACCAATCCGCAAGCAATTCAAGCAATCATTGATAGTAATGGGCAGTCAATTATTGATGGCATGACTAATTATATGGCAGATTTGCAAAAAGGTCGCATAACTCAAACTAAAGATAATTCTTTTATTATTGGTGAAAACATTGCTACTACAGCGGGTGATATCATTGAAAAAACACCATTATTTGAATTAATTCGCTATAAAAATGACAATATTACACAATTAAATCCATTAATTATTGTACCACCTTGTATTAATAAATATTATATATTAGATTTGCAAAAGCATAATTCATTGGTTAATTATCTTGTAGGGCAAGGTTTTGATGTTTATTTAGTATCATGGAAAAATATTCAAGAAGGGGATAATAATTTTACATGGGATAATTACATACAAGCAATTCAGTCATGTATACATAAATTATCTGAACAGCAAAAAGTTCATTTACTAGGTTTTTGTATTGGTGGAACATTATCAAGTTGTGCAATTGCTGCAGATGAAGATATTAATAATAAAATTGCATCTCTTACTTTATTAACTACTTTACTGGACTTTACTAATTCAGGAGTACTAAAACTTTTAATTGATGAAATGCAGTTTAATTGTCGCAAGCCAAGCCTTTTGAATAATGGAATTATGAAAGGTGCTGAATTAGCAAGCATATTTAATGCATTGCGTCCCCAAGAATTAATTTGGAAATATGTAACTGAAAATTACTTACAAGGCAAAACTCCTGCATCATTTGATATTTTGCATTGGAATAGCGATTCTACGAATTTATCAGGTGCTATGTATGCATGGTATATTGAAAATACTTATTTAAAAAATAATTTGGTCAATAATCAAGCAATTGTGAATGGTAAACAAATTGATATTAATCGCATTAATAATTTACCAATTTATGCAATTGGTTGTGAGGAAGACCACATTGTGCCATGGCAAGGTGCTTTGCAAAGCATGCAACATTTAGCAGATAATAATGAAGTTACTTTTGTTTTATCTTCATCTGGGCATATTGCTGGGATTGTTAATCCACCAACTCCAAATAGCAAAAGGCATTATTATGTATTAGATATGGATAATTGTAATAACAATCATGATTATAAACAAAATAAATTGCTTGGTAGCTGGTGGGATAACTGGAGCAATTGGCTAGTTGAACATAGTGTAAAAATTAATAGTAAAAATAAAAAATCTATTAAAAAACATGTAAGTTTATACGAAACACCCAGTAGATACGCTCAAGAAAAGTGCTAGATTTGTTAATTGTTTAGTTAGTTTTAGGGTGTATATATAAGTATAAAACACCCTAATAAAATTATTCTTTTATATCTGAACTATGGTTTGATTCCTTATGCTTAGTTAAGCAAACCTGCCCACAAAATTCAAAATGATGATTTACATTACAGATTACACCTTGCTCTTTAATTTTATTACCACATTCGTAACATACATTTTGTGGCTCAACTCCTTTTCCAGAAAGTGTTTGACCACTTTTAAGAATTTTATTTAGCAGGTCAATTACTCCACCTGAGCTACTTGAACTACTTGTTTTTGAATGTGATGATATTAGTAGATTACCTATTATTGGCATAAATTACCCTAAATTTAAAATATATACACTTAGTATTATACTGATAAATTTATGTATTTTGGTACTTTTTTATTTTTGTAAATAGTATGTTGAAAAATAATTATACTACATAAACATACATCACATATTCTTATTTCCTCACGCCCCATGTATAATAAACACATCAATATTTGTGTTTTACGTCTATGCTAAGCTTTCAACAAATTATTTTAACTCTACAAAACTATTGGGCAAAACAAGGTTGTGCATTACTACAACCTCATGATATGGAAGTGGGAGCAGGAACATCTCACCCTGCAACATTTCTACGTGCAATCGGTCCTGAACCTTGGAGAGCAGCTTATGTACAACCATCAAGACGCCCTAAAGATGGACGCTATGGCGAAAACCCAAACCGTTTACAGCATTACTATCAATATCAAGTAGCTATCAAACCAGCACCAAGCAATATCCTTGATTTGTATCTAGGTTCGCTCGAAGCTTTAGGCTTAAATTTAAAAGAGCATGATATTAGATTTGTAGAAGATGATTGGGAAAATCCAAGCTTAGGAGCATGGGGTTTAGGTTGGGAAGTATGGTTAAATGGTATGGAAATTACACAATTTACTTACTTTCAACAAGTTGGCGGTTTAGATTGCAAACCCATTCTCAGCGAAATTACTTACGGGATTGAACGTTTAGCGATGTACTTACAACAAGTAGAAAATGTTTATGATTTGACATGGACAGAATATACTGAAGGTGATAAAAAAATTACGTTAAGCTATGGTGATGTATTCAAACAAAATGAAATTGAACAATCTACGTTTAATTTTGAGTATTCAAATATTGATATACTCTTTCAGCATTTTGCACAACATGAAGAACAAGCTAAGTACTTACTAAACTTAGATGAGAACAAAACCATAACCATGCCAGCATACGAACAATTGCTAAAAGCAGCACATGTGTTTAACTTACTTGATGCTAGAGGAGCAATTTCAGTTACAGAAAGAGCAACATATATCGGAAGACTAAGAACATTATCAAGAGATGTAGCAAAACGCTACTATCAAGCTCGTGAGTTATTAAACTTTCCGATGTGTTTATAATAATAGTATCAATATAAAATAAATAAAGAGACATAAATATATGAATAATATAATAAAACTTAATAAAATTAATTACACTAAATATGCTATAATCAGCATGCTATGCCTTTTACTAACTGCATGCTGTGATGTGCCATTAGTGCCATTTATTTAAAATTTAAGCATATTAACTAAGTATTAAAATCCCATGAGTAAACTGAATGCTTTTTTGTTATTAGCTATTTTAGTTAGTAGCGTTTTTATTGTACAAGCTAGGTATAGATATAGAATGATTAATTCTGAACTAGATGTGCAAAAGCAAGAATCACTAAGAATAAAAGAAGAAACAGAAAAGCTCAGTTACGAATATGATTTGAATTCAAAACCAAATAATGTACTACAGTGGGCAACTCAAAATAACATGGTAGAACCAAAAATAGAAAATACAATCTTTGCTGAAGAAAAATAATGGCTAAAACACTTTCACAAGTACAAACACAATATACATCAACACAATCTCCATTGCCTGTGTGGCGTTCTCGCTTAGTGGTATTTTTGTTATTTATTATGTTTAGTAGCCTTATTATTCGTGGTTTATGGATACAGTGGTTTAACAATGATTTTTATGAAGAGCAAGGCAATAAGCGTATTGAACGCACTATAAAACTGTTAGCATCTCGAGGTAAGATTTTAGATAGAAATAATAATAATTTAGCGACAAGCCTAAATAAAAAAACCATTTGGGCAGACCCAGCATATATCGTAAAATTACAAAACTGTGCTAAAGACCCAGATTTTAGAAAAGATAAAGAATGTCGTCCACTGGTAATTGATATTAAAAAAATAAAAGAATTTAATCAAAAACTACCAAAATTAGCTAATTTACTGAGCTTAGATGCAACTCAACTTAAACAAAGACTACTCAATAAAGACCGTAGTTTTATTTATGTAAAACATCAAATTGAGGAAGATATAGCTGAAAATATTAAAAAACTAAATTTACCAGGTATATATAGCCTAATTGAATCAAAACGCTTTTATACTCAAGGCGAAGTAACAGCACAATTAATTGGCATTACAAGCCTAGAAGACGTAGGACAAGAAGGTTTAGAATTAGCATTTAATAAATATTTAACAGGCAAAAGCGGACAAAGCCGTGTAGTTAAAGATAGATTAGGCAATGTAGTTGATGACAAAGGAATTATTAAACAGCCAACCAATGGTAAAGATTTAGTTTTATCGATTGATTCACATTTACAAACCGAAGTTTACAATGCCTTGAAGCAAGCGGTGCAAACGCATAAAGCAAAATTAGGTACGGCTGTTGTACTTGACGCTAAAACTGGCGAAACATTAGCTATTGCAAATTGGCCTAGCTACAACCCAAATAATCGTACGGCAAATGCTGGAGAAATTGGCAAAAATCATGCATTGACTGATACCTTTGAACCTGGTTCTACTATGAAACCATTAACTATTGCTGCGGCATTAGATAAGGGATTGATTAAAGGTAATTCTGTTTTTGATGTTTCAAGCTTAAATATTAGCGGAAAAAATATTACTGATAGCCATAGATATTCAAAACTTAGTACCTTAGAAATTATTCAAAAATCTAGCAATATTGGCACAGTAAAAATTGCTAATTTAATGGATAATGAAAGCCAATGGAGTTTTTACCGACAAGTTGGTTTGGGGCAAGTTCCTGCGGTTAATTTCCCTGGTTCGGCTAGCGGTAGATTACGTAATTTTAAAACATGGCGACCAATTGAAAAAGCTACCATGTCGTATGGATATGGATTATCAACATCTATATTTCAAATTGCACAAGCTTACACCATATTTGCAAATGATGGTAAATTTATACCTGCCACTTTATTTAAGCGAGATATAAACAGCATTACACCACGCCAAGTTATAACCCCTGAAACTAACAAAGTTATACTACAAGCACTAGAAATGGTAACTCAACCTGGTGGAACTGCTATTAAGGCACAAATTCAAGGTTATAGAGTAGGTGGAAAAACTGGTACAGCACATAAGCAAGTGGGGAATGGTTACTCTCATAATACATACCGTGCTTTTTTTGCTGGTTTAGCTCCAATGAGTAATCCTAGAATTATTGTAGCAGTGATGGTTGATGAGCCTTCAAATGGCTCACATTATGGAGGAGAGGTTTCAGCACCTGTATTCTCACGTGTAACTGAAGTAAGTTTACGTGTGCTTAATGTACCAATGGATAAGGAAATTGCAAAACCAAGCACAGCAAATAAGCCAAATAATAGTGCCAGTACAACTACAAAAACTACTGGTGCTACTCAACATTAAGTAATTTAGGTGTCTTACCTGCATAAGCAGGTATTCATAATAATACTTATAGAAAATATTTGATATTTAATCTAAATTATTACTGTTTAATTGCTTTAAATACCTGACCACCAATAAGTTTTCTTTGTTGAGAGCTTCCATTTAAAAATGAATCCATTTTGTCATATGGCAATTCAATCCATGTAATAAAATTAGATTTTACTAGGGCTGAAACACTTTCATCATTAATTGCTTCTGCTGTATTTTTAATTTGTAAATGATTCTTACCATTCAAATTTCCATTTACTGCTTGTTCTAGCAAAAATTGCTGATTTTCTGGCGATGAATGAAATAACGCAGAATTTAAGGCATTTTTTTCACCCGCATTTGTTCCATTACACCAATATTCTAGATATTTACCATATGAACTTGAGCCACTATCTTTTAGTTGCTTAAATGATTTTCTTTTAAATAAATTAATCGTTTCATAAAGATTTTCTACATCATCTTTATGAAATAACCGTGGGTAAGTTTTTAGTAAATCAAATCCATCTTCTGTTTCAAGTAATTCTCTAATTGCTACCATGCGATGATGTGAACATGAATGCCATGCATCAAAAAGTTGTGGGTTATCTGTAAAATATTTAATTGCCATAGGATTTTGTAACATTAGCACAGTTTGTTTAGCACCACTTCCGCTTAGTTGCAAAAATCTAGAATGACCTGAGTTTACTTTTTCTTTTACATAGGCTATTCCAGCATCATTTCTTAATGCTAAGTTAAATGCGTACATTCCCTCAAAGTCATTTATAAAGCTATTTATATAATTAGCTAAGTGCTTTTCTCCTAGACAGTTAAATACATTTAACATAAAACTTAATTGAACATAATTATATTGTGATATCTCAGATTCATATTTTTTGATAAAACTAGAAAATACGGGGCTAATTTTACGCATTTCTTCTAGGAGTTTATCCCTTGCAACTCCATCTAATTGGGAATCTACTTTTTTCAATATATCTTGCCTTAAAAAATTTAGTATATCGAAAATGGCATTTTCATCATGTGTAGGATATTTAGATTTTATTAAATCAATAACTTGTTTTTTACTATCTCCTTTTTCTAACATTTGATGAATTGGTAGAATTAAGCCACTTATTTTACTATTAACCACCCATTTTTTAACAACAATTTCTTGGTTTATTTGGTTTTGTGAATTAATTTCTGCAACCAAATTAAAAATATCAAATAGCCTATTTAGTGGTGTATTGTGATTTTTTAATTTCTGTGCTTTGTCTTTAATATTTTTACTATTTCTTGCTACATTTAAAATATCAATAACTTGTTTTTTTAAGTCTTTTGTTTTAGTAGCATATTCTTTTTCATCAATAAATAAATAACTAGCTGGTAGCAATAGGAAATTTTTTACATCTTCAAAATTTATTTTTAAGTTGTTTGACTCAATTCCATCTCTAATAAATTGTTTAACCACACCTTGTATATCTTGATTTGCATATATTTTGCTAAATACGAAATTATCTATATTTTTATGCGTAGCAATATTTGCAAATAAATTATAGCTCTGTAACACATCATCAAAGAACAAATAATTTATCTTTAAAATATGTGTGAGCAAATTATCTAATTTATCCATATTCAAGCTACCATCTCGGTTTAATACAAAAAAATCATGTAATTTATTATATTTTATATACTTAAAAACAAAATCATCATTTTCTTTTTGAAATTTAGATAAGAACTGATTAAATTGATTTGCTGGTAGTTTAGATTGTTTCCAAGCATCATAAATTAGGTTTATAAAGCCATTAATTTTAAATGATAATTCATAAATTACTTTTTCTTTTATGCTTAGTTCTTTGACTTGTTTTTTTATTACTTTTATACCATTTGGGTGTATGTGAAATTTATAATCTTGCATACGTAATGTATTATCATCTACTTTCCATTCAATGTATAATGGAGCTAAAATCTGCGAGCTATGAGAAGCCCAGTTATTTACTTTTTTAACATTTGGCTCAAATTTTAAACTATCATATTGTTTTGTAGAATTTCTATCTTCCAATTGTGCTTGAATTGCTATTAAATCAGAGTCTCTATTTCCAAAACTAGAAAAAGATTGTTCTTTAAGTAAATCTACACCAGCTTGTTTCGTTACATATAAAATTACATCTAAAACAATACTATCTTGCTCAAATACACTATTTAAATATTCTAATCTACTAATTGCATCTTGTATTTCTAGGCTCCTATTTTCGGTTAAATCATTTGGTAAATTGATTAATTTATTTACTATATTTGATTTAGTTAACCTATTTAATTTTTTCTTAGATAAATTTGTTAACAATTTATTTAAAGCAAAAAACATCATTTGTGCTTCATGATAATGAGTTTCATCTACATTCGATAATTCTTGCATAAATTTTTCTAAATGAGTAGTATCGATTTGACTTCTCAAATGCCCAAAGCTTTTTGCAATACTTTCAGGCGATGCAGCTGCTCTATCAAAATGCACAACTCTGTTATGTTCTAACTTTGTTACAAGAAATGGGCTTACTCTGTTTGGATTTAATACTGAATATGTGAAAACACTATTTGATTTATTACGAACATCTAACATATAAATTTTATTGAAATTTAAATTATGAGTATAGCTGATTAATTTATAGTATTCAAATTGAGAGTGTTATTTAAGTAGGGCATGTATTATAATAAAGAAAAATCATAGGAAAAAAATAAATGTTAAACTGTAAATTATGTAAAAGTGAAGAGATAAGGAAGAATATAAAGATAAGAGGAA
>JBJOQB010000160.1:0-11041 GCA_046050125.1 Pseudomonadota bacterium | reverse complement strand
CTAGTGGAAATGATAAGTTTTATGCAGGTACAGATAGTGCTCCACATGCACAAGATTTAAAAGAAAATGCTTGTGGTTGTGCTGGTTGTTACAGTGCTTTACATGCAATTGAGTTATATGCCACTGCATTTGAAAAAGAAAATGGATTAGATAAACTAGAAGGATTTATGAGTTTACATGGTAGTAAATTTTATGGATTGCCAACTAACCAAGCTAAAATTAAATTGATAAAGCAAGAATGGAATATACCAAAAGTGTTAAATTTTGGTGAATCTAAACTTGTTCCACTTGCTGCAGGGGAAAAATTAGGTTGGAGTATTTGTTAAGTAGACAAATTGCTAAAGAACATTTAGGCAACTTTCTGCATTAATTAATGTCTAATTCACGAATACTAGCAAATAGTTTATAATGTTCTTAAGCGATATACCAAAATAATAAATAGGAACTTTTATATGAATATAAGCTTTATGCAAAAACTAAAAAGTGCATGGCATGATTCTCTGTTATGTGTTGGATTAGACCCAGACCCTAGCAAAATGCCTCCATTTATTCATAGTAAAGGCGGTGCAATTTATGCATTTTGTAAAGAAATAATTGATGCAACTGCTGATTTAGTATGTGCGTATAAGCCACAAATTGCTTACTTTTCAGCTCATCATGCCGAAGACCAGCTTGAGCAAATTATTAGCTATATCCACGAAAACTATCCTCATATTCCTGTAATTTTAGACGCAAAACGAGGCGATATTGGCTCAACAGCAGAGCAATATGCAATTGAAGCATTTGAACGTTACAAAGCTGATGCTGTTACACTAAACCCTTATATGGGATTTGATACAATTCAACCATTTACAAGCTATGCAGATAAAGGTGTTTTTATACTATGTCGTACATCAAATAGTGGTGGAGATGAAATTCAAAATTTACAAGTTGAAGGTAGACCGCTTTATTTAAAAATGGCTGAGTTAGCAACATCATGGAATTCAAATAAAAACATTGGCTTAGTTGTTGGTGCAACATATCCGAATGAATTAGAAAGTATTCGCCATATTGTTGATGATATGCCAATTTTAGTACCTGGTATTGGAGCTCAAGGCGGAGATATTGGGGCAACATTAAAAGCTGGATTATTGCCAGATGTAAGTGGTTTGTTATTGAATTCATCAAGAGCAATACTTTATGCTGGGAATGATGAAAATTTTGCAGAGGCAGCACGTGTTGTAGCTCAAAAAACCTGCCAAGAAATCACTGAATCAATTTTAAACGTAAGACCATAATTAATATATTTTGGTATGTATTTGTATATTCAAATTATACATCTACATATCAAGTCTAGTTTTTAATCTGTAATATATTTAAATAGGTATTTTTTTATTTAATACATGTTCAATTTATCTAAAATCAAAATCACTGTATCAATTGTATGTTTAAGCATAATTGTGCTTTGTCTTCATATTATTGGATTATTTAAGCTTAGAGGCTATGCTGCTGCAACTATAATTAATGTATCAATGATAGATAATAAAAGCATACAAACAAGTTTTGTTACCATGCCACAAGAAAAAATTGATAATACAATTACAAATTCAAATCAAAATAATCAGCATAAAAATGAAGAGATTATCACTGGAATACAATCAGAAAATAACTCTGTAAATTCTGAAATAGCAGATGCAAAACAAGAAGATATACCTAAACAAAAAGCTAATACAGAAGAATTTTATGCTCCACCTCAAATGGCAACAAACATGCCAATCATAACTAGTAGTAATCTACCAAATATAGATACTAAGCTATCACATGAAGAGCAATCATTTAACACAGCCCAAGCATTTGACGAGAATGCAATACAAAACCTTAATCAAGATGGAAGTGTAAGCGAAGATAACTATCCAGATGCATATACTATGCAAAAAATTAGACAAAATGAAGAAATGCAAAAAGCTCATGGATTAGAGCCAATTATACAAAATATTTCACATAATTTATCTTATAATAAATCAAAAAATAATAATATTGAAGCTGAAGCAAAACAAATTGCATCTTTAGATTTTCCTAAAAGCCAAGAACTAAAATATCAACTTTTATTTAATCATGTTCCAAGTCGTAAAGGGAGCATTTTATGGAGTTTTGATGGTAAAAACTATACTGCAAAATTTGCTACTAGTGTAGTAATTTTTGGAGATATTATTTTTGAGAGTAGTGGTATAGTTACGCCTCAAGGATTAGTTCCAACTATGTATAAAAGGATTAGCGGGAAAAAACGCTACACAACCACATTTGATATAGCAACAAAAAAAGTACATTTCAGTAGAAATAATCAAACAAAAGATATGCCTGATGATGTTAAGGATTTTACGTCTGTAGCATTTCAAATTATGGCAATGGTTAGAAAAAATGCACCTAAGCAAGGAACTAAGTTTTCATTTAATGTAGCTACTGATGATGATATACAAATATGGGATATCATATGTAATGGTTTAGAAAAAGTTGAACTAGATGAAGGTAGCTCAACAAATGCATGGCATTTCACACGTGTACCTAGGTATAATGGAGATAAAAGAAAAATTGAATGGTGGCTTGAACCATCAAATAACTGGCTGATTGCTAAGTTTAAACAAACCGAGCCAAGTGGTACAGAATTTGAATTTGTGCGTACAAAATAATTATTATGGAGATAAAAATGTTGAGTATTTTATCTATGATTAGTGCTTTATGGATGGGTGCATTAATTAGCATTGGCGGTTTTGTTATACCATCGTTGTTTAGATTTTTAGATAAACCTGTTGCAGGAAAAATTGCAGGTCATATTTTTACAAACTTAAATATATTTGGTTTATTAGCTGGCTTATTTATCATCATGTTATTAAATCACGCTGTAAAATCAGCTGGTAGGCAGTTGTTTTCTAGTAGCATAGCTTTGCATGCCAAAAAATGTAGATTATATGCATTATTTATGATAATTTGCGTTATGATAACTAGCCTTATTACTTATATTATTTATAATGTAAAGTATAATCCAAGTTTTGGTTTAACTAGCAAAATTACACCCGAAATGTTCCAAATTATTCATACTTTTTCTAGTATTGTTTATGGTATATTAACCATATTAAGCATAATATTATATATACAAATTACTAAGCTTTTACAAAATACTTACAGATAAATTCTTGCTAGTTTTCAACGTATTAAAGCTAATTAATAATAATTTAGCTATAAATAAATTATCCTCACACTTTATGCAAAAATTATGCGATAATGACGCATATTTTATAATCTATAAAGTATATGTGTAAGACGTCTCTTCATTAATATCACTAAATTTTATGCTGAATAATCTACACCCTCAACTATACAACAAAAATCTTTTAAAACATCTATTATCTATAGAAGGTCTACCAAAGCAAATTATATGGCGTATTCTAAAGTTAGCCACTAATTATTTAGATAATAATTTGCCAAGTTTGAATACTTTATATGGTTTTACTGTATCAAATTTATTCTTTGAAAACTCAACAAGAACAAGAAGCACATTTGAGCTAGCAGCACAAAAGCTAGGAGCTCATGTTTTAAGCTTAAACATTGCAACATCATCAACAGCTAAAGGCGAAAGCTTGCTAGATACAGTAAATAATATATGTGCAATGCAAACTAATCTTTTGGTAATGCGACATGCTGAATCTGGAGCTCCATTTTCATTAGTAAATCATATTCCAAGTAATGTACATATCATTAATGCTGGCGATGGTCAACACGAACACCCAACACAAGCTTTGCTTGATATGTGTACTATTTTAAAACATAAATGCTTAAGCGAAAACATTGAAGATTTTGCTAATTTGCGTGTGGCAATTGTTGGGGATATTTTACATTCTCGAGTTGCACGCTCTAATATATTTGCTTTAAGTATTTTAGGTTGTACAGATATTCGATTAATTTCGCCTAAAACTCTTCTACCAAAAAATGTAGAGCATTTGGGTGTAACTGTATACAATGACATGAAAGAAGGCTTAAAAGATGTAGATGTAGTAATCATGTTAAGGTTACAAAATGAACGCATGCAAAGTGGATTTATACCAAATAAACAAGATTACTTTAATGAATATGGATTAGATAATCATAAACTAACATACGCTAAGCCCGATGCAATTGTAATGCACCCTGGTCCAATTAATCGAGGCGTGGAAATTGCAACTGAAGTTGCAGATGGTAAACAATCCCTAATTTTAAATCAAGTTAAATATGGTATAGCTGTAAGAATGGCGGTAATGCAAACACTAATTCAAGACCAAAATAACTATGAAAATTCAAATTAATAATGCAAAATCTATAAATGGGGAAATTGTAAACTTATTTATAGATAATAATATTGTTTCTAAGTTAGAGGGAAATTCTTCTACTTCTAATAATGACAATAATATTAAACATATTGATGCAAGTAATATGTTAGTACTAGGTGGTGCTAAGGATTACTGGTTTTTATCTACAAATCAATTTAAAAATTATATATTAAGTAATAATCTAAATAGTACAGGCATATCAAGAATATATAATATAAGTACAGATTTTGATGAAAGCATGCCTAACACACAAATTGATGATTCATGGTTAGCAAATAAACAATATTTAAGCTCTAATATAAACGATAACAAAGATATTGTTTTGCATCAAGTTGTTAGTACTAAAAATATCCCATCATTGATGAATGTACTTGAGTATGCAAAAATGCATAATAAAATAGTACATATTAATGCTCAAATTTTTAATCAGCATAATATGATGGGTGATGATAGCCACATTAGTACAAGGCTTGGTTTATCTCAAGGTTTAGCTTGCTACGAAACTAGCTCAATTGCTTTTATGCTGGAATTAATTAAGCAAGTTAAATGTAATATTAGTATATATAATATATCTTGTGCTGAAAGTTTGGAGATTATAAATCAAGCAAAAAAATATGCTAAGCAACATAAATTCAGCATAACAGCAAATATTGACATACACCAATTATTGCTTAGTCATCATGATATTGGATATTTCAATACATATGCCAAATTCTATCCGCCATTACGTAGTTTAGATAATCAAAAATTGCTGGTGCAAGGCATATTAGATAATATTATCGATGGAATATATTCAGGGCATAAATCTGTAACAATAGAAGATAAGCAAGCACCATTTGCTAGTGCTATTGTTGGTGCTAGTTCTGCAGAGATATTTATTGCATTACTATTCAAATTAGCAAATTTACATAATATGGAGTTAAGCACTGTTTTACACAAAGCAGGAATTAGCACAAATGTTGATGATATGATTAGTAATCAAAATAATCGTAGTCATGGAATTGTGCTATTTAATCCTAATCATGAATATGTTTTAAATGAGCATAGTTTTAATACACATAATAATGCAAATGCTAGCCCATTTTTAGGATATGCTATACAAGGTAAGGTTTTTTATAGTATTTAATAAATTCTAAGATTAAGTTATATAGCAATCATAATCATTTTAGATAGATTGCTATATAAAACTCTATAACAAAGTCCCACCCGAAACCTCAATTCTCTGTCCTGTTACCCATTTTGCATCATCTGAACACAAAAATGCGACTACAGAGCCAACATCATCAGATAAGCCAACTCGACCTAAAGCAGTAATTGAAGCAATATGATTATTCAAATCTGGATTATCTCTTACTACACCACCACCAAAATCTGTTTCAATTGCCCCAGGTGCAACTACATTTGCTCTAATTTGTCTTGAGCCTAACTCTTTAGCTTGATATTTAGTCATGGTTTCTATTGCTCCCTTCATGGCAGCGTACACAGAGTAACCAGCAAAGCTAAATCTAGTTAATCCGCTAGAAATATTAACTATACCACCACCATTATTCAAAATTGGCAATACCTTTTGAGTTAAAAAGAAAACACCTTTAAAATGCACATTTAATAATGAATCAAATTCAGCTTCTGTAGCTTGTTCAACGCTATTATTCATACCATAACCAGCATTATTCACAATAAAATCTAAATTATCTGCATCAAAATTTTGTTTTAATACCAATTTTAAATTACCAATAAAAGCATTTAAAGAGCTTACATCAGCAACATTTAACTTAATTGCATAAGCTTTAACACCAATTTCTTGTACTTTTTGCACTGTGTAATATGCTTCTTGGCTATTAGAATTATATGTAATAATTACATCTAAATTTTTTTTAGCTAGACTGATTGTCATGTCTCTGCCTAAACCTCTGCTACCACCTGTTACTAAAGCAATTTTTCTCATATAACACCTTTGATATTTATCTTTTAAACTATATTAATTTATTTTTCTGTATAGATAAATAATAATAATATGTATACAATGTTCATATAAAACGAACAATACATAAAATATGGATAAACTATATTGCATGCAAATTTTTGCAAGAATTGCAGAGCTAAAAAGCTTTACTAAAACAGCTAATAGCCTTGGTATACAAAAATCTAGCGTATCTAATCACATACAAAGCCTAGAAAATCTAGTTGGTTCAAGGTTACTACAAAGAACAACTAGAACAGTTGAACTAACAAATGATGGCATAGAATTTTACAAAGTTTGTAAAGATTTGCTTATCAATTTTGATAATATCGAATCAATGTTTATACAAAATTCTAATGATATATCAGGAAGAATCAGGATTGATATGCCAAATATGATTGCTCAAAATGTTGTAATTCCAAACCTAAAAAGTTTCATAGATAAATATCCAAAAATTAATATTGAAATTAGCAATACAGATAGAAGGGTAGATGTAATTAAAGAGGGCTTTGACTGCGTAATTAGAATTGGCGAACTTGAGGACTCAAGCCTAATTGCTAAAACAATTGGTAACATGGAAATGGTAAATTGTGTAAGCAATGAATATATTAAAGAATACGGAACACCTAAAACAATTGCAGACTTAGATAATCATTACCTAATTAATTATCAAACTGTACTTGGCAACCAAAAGGCACATTTTGAATATTGGGATAATAATTTATACAAGCATTACCCAATGAAAAGTAAAATTACAGTTAATAATGCAATTGCTTATAAAATAGCTTGTTTAAATGGCTTAGGCATAATTCAAGTGCCTAAAATATCATTTTTGAAACATATTAAACAAGATAGATTACAAGATGGACTAATACAAATTCTACCCCATCTTAAACATAAAAATTTACCAATTTCTATAGTTTATCCATATCAGAAAAATTATTCTAAAAAATCTAAGGTTTTTATAGAATGGGTTGAAGAACTATTAAAGAATTATCTCAATAACTAGAATGATTATATTTTATAATAAATAAGTTTGCATACCATACTGACTAATTTCATCAAATGTGATTTTTTCTCTTGCAATACCTAAAACATCTGCCATTGTAGCAAGCACAGAATTACAATTACGTGGATTATTATCTGAAAGCATTTTTATAGTCAAATTATCAGGTATTTTTTTAGCTATTTCAATAAATTCTTGCCACTTTGTATAAGCATCTTCTTCATTATCAAATAAATAAATTATTTTACTACCTTCTGGCTTGTAGATTGCATCAGGGTAATCAATATGTGGCACTTGTCTAATCATGGTCATTGTGAAATTAAAAAAATGCTGGATATTATCAATATGTTCTTGTGGCATTTTTTGCAAAGCAGGAGGCGGGCTACCGTCATATATTGGTAATTCTTCTTGTTTATCCATTTGGCATAAATTGATTATGCTACCATTTGGTAATTTGAAGTAGTAAGCTTGCTTTAATGCAGCGTGTATTGAATCTACTTCTTGCCCATTTTTGCATAATTGATAGTAAGAATGTACTAAAGGTTTACCATTTGTATTTTTTTCAGGTTTTTGTAGAAAGACAATATAGCATGCGTTAATAGTGTAGGTTGTTTTAGTAAGAGTATTATTCATTATTTTATATCCCCATATTTATATACTTGATAATTCATTTATTATATTTAATAAATTATTTTAAGTAATCCCCAATCCCTCTTTCCATTCAGCCACACTTTTACAAAACACATCAGCACGATGAGCATAATTGTTAAACATATCCCAGCTTGCACACGCAGGAGAAAGTAAAACAGCTTCGCCCGATTTTGCAATACTACAAGCATTAAAAGTGGCTTCCTCTAAACTATCATATATAGTATATGAAACATTTGCTTTATCGCATATTTTTGCTATTTCTAATTTATCTTTGCCAATTAAATGAACACTTTGCACAAATTGCTTAAATGGTTTTTCTAAATCTGAAAAATCTTGCCCTTTTCCATCGCCACCTGCAATTAGTATAATTTTCTTTTCTAAGCCATTAATTGCCGCAACTGTTGCACCAACATTTGTTCCTTTACTATCATCATAAATTTCAATATCGTTGATAATATCAATGAATTCAACACGATGTGGCTCGCCTTGATATGTAAGCAAACCACCAATTACATCAGCTATTTTTATATCAATTGCATCACATAAAGCTAATGCAGCCATGGCATTTTGTGCATTATGTAAACCCCTTATCTTTAGGGCATTTATTGGCATTAAGTTTTTTTGTTCATGGTATAGCCAATATCCATCATTTTGTTTAGCTAAACCAAAATCATGATTACTCGGCATATCTATGCCAAAACTTACTAGATTATTTTTATCTAAATTTAGTAAATCAATATATTTTTGTAAGATTTCATCATCACGATTAAGTATTAATTTTGTGGCATAATTATCATTTTTACCTGCAATATTAAATTTACTTACAATGTAATTATGCATATCTGAATGCCAATCCAAATGGTCTAAGCTAATATTTAAAATAGTTGCAGCATGTGGCACAAATCCATTTACATCATGTAATTGAAAGCTAGATAATTCTAAAACCCATACTTGTGGCAAAGTTTCATTTTTTAAATGATTGCTTAAAGCACATAACATACTTGGGCTAACATTACCCGCAACTTCAGCAGTTTTTCCAGCATAATTACATAAATGAGCAGTTAATTTAGTTGTAGTAGTTTTACCATTTGTGCCTGTAATGGCAATAATTTTTGGCTGATAATTTTGCTTAGTAGCTAATTGCTCTAAAGCTTGATTAAATAGCCATAATTCGCCATAAGTTGGAATATTTTTATATTTATATATTTCTTTAATAGGGGAATAATAAGGCGATAATCCAGGGCTAAGCAAAATAATATTTGGATTGATTTCATCAATTAACTTTGTATTAATACCATGATAAAACTTAATACCTTCTTCTAATTGAGCTAACATAGGAGGATTTTCTCGAGTATCAGCAATACTAACTTTACAGTTTTGCTCTAAACACCAATTTGCCATCGCTATGCCAGATTCGCCACAACCAAGCACTAATATATTTTTATCGGATAAAAGCATTTTTATTCTCATATATTCCTAATTTTGTTGCTAGAATTATAGCGTAATTCAATACTTTGGACAAAATTATTAGTATTGATTAAAAGTAGCATAATGTTTAACATATCCATACTATCAATAACATAAAAAAGCAAAACATGAATAAGCAAATTACAATTGATGCTAGCATATTCAAAGCATATGATATTAGAGGGATTGTAGATAAAAATTTACATGAAGAAACGGCTGAACATATTGGAAAAGCAATAGCTTACAAAGTTTTAGAAAGCGGACAAAATACTATAAATATTGGTTATGATGGTAGATTATCTAGTCCTAAACTTGCCCAAGGTTTAATTAAAGGCATTACTCAAATGGGAGTTAATGTTATTAATTTAGGTTTAGTTGCAACTCCGATGACATATTTTGCTAACTTTTATCGTAGTGATAATTTACCAAGTGCAAATTCATCAATTATGGTTACAGGAAGCCATAACCCACCTAATTACAACGGATTTAAAATTGTAATTAATAGCAAAACATTATACGGAGATGATATACAAGAACTGTATAAATTAGCTGTTACTAATTTAGAGCTAAATCAAAATATTGGTAATTTATATGAGTTGGACATCTTACCAGCATATTTAAATAGAATAGTTAGCGATATCAAATTAGCACGCCCACTAAAAATAGCACTAGATGCTGGAAATGGCGTAGCAGGAATATCTGCACCTCAAATACTAAAAGCTTTAGGTTGTGAAATTATTGAATTATTCTGCGATGTAGATGGAAACTTCCCTAATCATCACCCAGACCCAGCACAACCACATAATTTAGAGGATTTAATCCAAGCAGTTAAACAACATAATTGTGATTATGGAATTGCATTTGATGGTGATGGCGACCGTTTAGGAATTGTTACCAAAAATGGCGAAATCATATACCCTGACCGCCAAATGGTACTATATGCACAAAGTGCTTTAATGCATAAACCAAATGGAAAAATAATCTTTGACGTAAAATGTAGTGCAAACTTAGCTCCTGAAATTAACAAAGCAGGCGGGCAAGCTATCATGTATAAAACAGGGCATTCACTAATTAAAGCATATATGAAACAAGAAGGTGCTATATTAGGCGGTGAAATGAGTGGGCATATTTTCTTTAATGACCGTTGGTATGGATTTGACGATGCAACTTACACAGCAGCAAGGCTTGCAGAGATATTAAGTACACAAGAAAATCCAAGCCAAACACTGGAAAATCTCCCGAATAGCTATTCAACACCTGAATTACAAGTAGATTGTGGAAAATTTGAAAATACCAATCAATTTGAAATTATGGAGCATTTCAAATCGTATATTCAAAGTAATATTGAATTACAAAGCGAAAAAATTAGCTATATGGACGGTGTAAGAATTGACTTTGAAGATGGTTTTGGGCTAGCACGTCCATCAAATACTACACCTGTTATAGTAATGCGTTTTGAGGGCAAAACAAAGGAATCACTAAGTAAAATTCAAAACTTATTCAAACAGCACTTAACTCAAGTAGCACCATTTTTAGAGATTTAATAAAAAGAATAACAACATAATAAGTTCATATAGCTTACCAATTCTAGCTATATGAATTTTTAGATTTATTTTA
>JBJOQB010000159.1:0-31519 GCA_046050125.1 Pseudomonadota bacterium | reverse complement strand
CTTTGCTTTTAGAATTTCGGCTCTATCTCTTCCCATTGCTTATCTGTTACGTCTGTTGGATACATCTTTTACTCTTACTATTTTTTTCTAGTTTACATTATTTATATGCGGACAGATACATTATGTCAGAAAAAATGCAAACAAAATTTTTTTGCATTATAATATGCACACTTGTATTTTTAAAATTAAGGTAGATATGAAATATAGAATAACATTATTGGCTTTAGCATCTAGTCTATTCTTTAGTGGCTGTAGCACATTAGATATGAAAACAGGTGCAACAAGTGCTAAAACTGAAGCTACAGGCTCTGCTGGTGGTGCTAATTCAAATAATGCAAATGCAACAATTCCAAGATGTGAAAGAAGTCTTGGTACTCTTGGCGTAAATGAAGACCAAGGCGAACCATGGTTTTTACAATTCCAACGTGATACACGCTTAACATCTACAACACCATTAATCCGTTTAATTGTTCAACAATCTAACTGTTTTGTGGTTGTAGAACGTGGTAATGCTGGTTTAAGTAGTATGAATCGTGAACGTGCATTTGCTGGTAGTGGTGAGTTACGTGGTGGAAGTAGCATGGGTAAAGGTCAAATGGTAGCAGCTGACTTTACACTAACACCATCAATTACATATAGCGATAATACAGGTGGACTACAAGCTGGATTAGGTGCTTTTGGTGGTATTGGTGCATTAGCAGCGATGGCATTATCTAAAAAAGAAGCATCAGTAACATTAACATTAATTGAAAACCGTTCAGGTGTTCAAATTGCAGCAAGTGAAGGTAGTGCATCTAAATTTGATTTTGGCGGTTTAGGTGGATTATTTGGTGGTGCAGCAGGTGGTGCTTTAGGTGGATATAGTAAAACTCCCGAAGGTAAAATTATTGCTGCTTCATTTGTTGATGCTTATGCACAAATGGTAGATGCAGTTAAAAACTATAAACAACAAACTGTATCAGGTGGTTTAGGCACTGGTAGAGGTGGTTTACAAGTTCAAGGTGCTGAAGAAAACCGCTCTGAAGCAGGTAGCCCAAGCAGAAGAAGACGCTAATATACAATAATAGTATACATATTAAATCTTCATTAAATTAAGCTGAGTAATATAATTAATAATAAAAATATTTCTATATTCTCAGTTTAATTTATTATAAATTATACTATTTTCAATATCCCCATACTTTACTAATCTTTATTTATCATAAGCGTATCTATTTTTTGATTATTATTTGTTAATTCATTTTTGCAATTCATAAATCTAGTATTTATAATGATGAATATATAAAGTCTCATCAAAAAATATCATAAAATAAAGACATAAAACCATGAAAAAAATTCTTTCATTCCTAATTGCTTTGGGTCTATCATTTAGTTTTAGCACTTCAAGTTTTAGCTTAACATCTAACCAAAATTTAACCAATCAGGTTGTAAATAACAACAAAGTAATTAGCTCTACTTTTGGCATAGCAACATCATTTACACCAACAGGAATGCCAATAATTGTGCCAACTAACACAATTCCTCTTATTCCAAATCAAATGTATGGTTGGATAATTTTACTAAATAATACAAATTCACATATCAAATGGCAAGAAGAATTTACTCTACCAGAAAAGCCAAAAACATGGGGAGAAGTTCCGCTTGGAAGCAGAATTATTACCAATAATGGTAAAACATCTATCATGCAACATGAAGTAAGAAATGAAAATAATACTATACATAATGTTTGGGCTGTAGCAAAAGGCGACCCTAAAGGTAAATATACTATTCGTGTTTTTGCAGATGAAAGCCTAGTTGGCAAGTTTGAGTTTGAAGTAAAGTAAGTTTAGAAAACATATATTTAGCTAAATATTTTGATATATCTATATTTAGCTGTTTACATATTTATTTGTGATATATATTAGTGTAATGTTGGTTTATTTGAATTATCGCCATCATTATTTTCGTCTTCATCATCAAAAGCATAATCATCATCTAAATTAGCATTACTAGCTACAGAAAGCATATTATCGTAATCATCGCCAATGTAACCATTTTCAATTTCTTCTTCAGTTGCTTCTCTAATTTCCACAACCGTAATATCAAATCTGATTGCAATTCCTGCTAATGGGTGGTTTGCATCTAAAACTACCTTATCTTCAACAATATCTGTAACTACATAAAATTCTGATTCTTCGTCATCTTCATCATCAAAATCATCATCTAACTCTAAATCTAATTCTTCTTTTGGCACATGAATTTCTAAATTAGAATCAATGCTTTCTTCCCCTGGTATTCCCTCAAAAACCATTCCAATAGCAATATCAGCAGGGAATCTTGATTTATCTTCTAGCCTCAATAACTCAGCATCATACTCACCAAAAGCATCATCTGGCTCAAGCTGAATCTTTAAATTATAACCAATTTCTTTATTTTCTAATTGTTCTTCTATTTTCTCAAAAATACCGTCTCCACTACCATGTAAATATATAGATTGCTGTATCTCATCATCTAATAAATTATTATTTTGAGCATCAAACATCTTATATTTTAAAGTTACGACTTTATTTTTAGTTATTTTCATTGTTTGGAGTCCTATATTTGAGTAAAAGCGTATAAACAGGTAAAATATATATTTACACAGTATATATATTATATATGATTGATATTAATGTGCCACAAACTTTGCTAGGCGGATTAAGTGCAAAAGAATTTATGCAAGAATATTGGCATAAAAAGCCATTACTCATAAAATCATGCATCACAGATTATAAATCAATTGTCAGCAAAAACCAACTTTTTGAGCTAGCAACTCAGGAAAATGTTAAAAGTAGATTGATTCAACAAAACAGCAAAACTAAAAAATGGCAGATTAAGCACTCACCGATTTCATCTCTACCTAAAACAGATAATCCATGGACAGTTTTGGTAACAAATGTAAATGAACATATTGATGAAATTCATGAATTTATGCAAAAATTTGCTTTCATTCCACGTGCAAGGCTAGATGACGTAATGATAAGCTACGCAAATGATGGCGGTAGTGTTGGAGCACATTTTGATACGTATGATGTGTTTTTATTTCAAGGTATGGGTAAACGTAAATGGCAAATTAGCTCACAAACTGATTTATCTTTAATTCCAGATAGCCCACTAAAACTACTTGCCAACTTCCAGCCAGAACAAGAATGGATTTTAGAAGAAGGAGATATGTTGTATCTACCGCCACACTATGCACATCACGGTGTTGCAATTGGCGAATGCATGACATATTCTGTAGGTTTTAGAGCTCCTGCATTAAATGAATTAGTATTTGAATATTTTATGGATATGGTTGCATTACTTGAAGATTACGATATACCACAAGACATCTACAGCGACCCAGAGCAAATAGCAACAAATAAGTCAGGAAAAATACCTCCCAAAATGGCAGAATTTTTACAATCTACATTAGATAAATTAGTTATGCCAAGTGCAAGCCATTTACTAGGAACATACCTAACTAAATTAAATGATGAAACAATATTTGAAGAATATTTACAAAAAAATAGTGTACTAAATTTTGATAAATTCAAAGCAAAAGTAAAATCACTACAAATGCATAAATCAAGCAAAGCAAACTATGATGATGAGTATTTTTACATCAATGGCGAACGCTCTATATGTGAAATTGAACATATCAAATTGCTACATACATTAGCTGATGAAGGTAATTTAGATATTAGTCATATAAAATCTCATGAATATTTAATGCAGGAAGTATATGAATGGTATACAAATGGCTGGCTTGTATAGCTATGAAATAGATTAATCAATTAATTAAATGAATAGAATATTTACAAATATATATGAATAATAAAGATAATATCATCAATAGTAAAATAATTACCATAGATGGACCAAGTGCATCAGGTAAAGGTACCATAGCAAAGAAAATTGCAAATATACTTAATTTTAAATATTTAGATAGTGGGGCTTTATATCGTGTAGTTGCATATATTTATGCTCAAAATTACGAAGATATAACAAGTTTTACACAAAACTGTGAAGAAGATTTAATCAGCAAATTTAATGCAAGTAGCCTTGAATTTACACAAATAGATAATCAAGATGTAATTTTATTAAATCAAAAAAACATTACTGACTTAATTCGTAGCGAGGCAATTGGAAGTATTGCCTCTGTAATTGCATCAAAGCCATACGTAAGGCAATCACTGCTACAATGGCAACGCAACTATGCAACTGAAATCGGATTAGTAACTGATGGTAGGGATATGGGAACAGTAGTATTTCCGCAGGCAAAATGTAAAATATTCCTAGTTGCAGATGTAGAAAAGCGAGCTAAAAGAAGGCATCAACAATTGCTAGAACAAAATTCACACACAAGCTTTGATGAAGTATTAAGTAGTTTAAAACTAAGAGATGAAAGAGATACAAATCGTACAAATGCACCACTAAAACCAGCAGATGATGCATTAACAATTGATAACACATTATTAAGTATAGATGAAACAATAGAAAAAGTTCTATCCTACTACAATAAATTATAAACTACAATTTGCGTGCAACTCTCATAATTGCAGACCTTGCACGTGGATTAGCCTTAATTTCTGCATCAGTTGGTTTAAATTTCCCCAATAGTTCAAATGTAGGTTCAGGCGGTTTTTGTAGTGCTAACAAATGCCTAGGAATTTTAGCGTTGGCATCTTGTTCAGGTTTTGCCCAACGGTTAAATGCTTGTTTCACTATTCTATCTTCTAAAGAATGAAAGCTAATAATAACTATTTTACCATTTGGAGCTAATATACTAGGTAAATCTTCCAAGAATTTTTTTAAATCATCTAATTCTCGATTAATATAAATACGAAGAGCTTGAAATGTTCTAGTAGCTGGGTGTTGTGCATCTTTTTGCCTAACAACACTTGCAACTATTCCTGCTAAAGTATGTGTATCAAGTATTGGTTTATCATAAGCTTTAATTGCACTAGCTATGCGTCTTGATTGTTTTTCTTCACCATAATTAAAAATTATATCAGCTAATTCTTCCTCGCTTAATTTTAGTATTAAACTAGATAAAGGCTCGCCTTTGCTTGTATCCATTCTCATATCTAGCACACCATTTCGCATAAACGAGAAACCACGTTCTGCAACATCAATTTGAGGGGAACTTATACCTAAATCTAACAAAATGCCTGTAATGCTATTTGGTGATAAATTATTATCTAGCATAATATCTTTTAAATTACAAAAGCTATTATGTTGCATGCTAAAATAATTGTACCTACTAGCTAAGTTTTGTTGATTAGCACTTTGTATCGCTTCTAAATCTTTATCTATAGCAAATAAAGTACCATTATGTTTATTAGGAGACGCCAAGGTATTAATACTAGAAATAATTTTATTAGTATGACCGCCTCTACCAAATGTACCATCAACATATATGCCATTATTATGGTAATTATCTTGTAGTAAACATTCTACGGCTTTATCTAAAAGTACCGTAACATGCCCACTAAAACTATCTTTTAAATCATTCTCAGCCATTAAATTTACTTGCCTTTTGCTACTGCTTCGTAATCCATTAACAGAGATAAATCTCCATATAAAGGGATTGGTTGTTTATATTTAAAAGATATAACTAATTTTTCGTTAACTGTTTCAATTATTACATCATCTGCATTAATTGCTTTTACTGAATCAATTGCAAATTGACTTTGTATAGCAGACCTTGCTTCATTTTCTGTTTGAGAACTTTTTTGTATACGATTAATAGTTTTCTTTAACCCATGATATTCAATATAAGTTGGGAATATACGTGCAATAGGTACAACTAAAGTGAATACTAATAGCAGAACTACAAAAAAATCTACTACACCAAAACCTGAATTTATATCTTTATTTCTTAGCATGCGTATCTCCTTTATTTTCTTATTATAGTGTATATAGTAAAAAATGATACCTCTAAAACTACTAAATACCGCTTTACTTAATGCTACCAATTCTAGATGGTTGATTTATATTTAACCATATAAAAAATGCCTTGCCTACTAAGTTTTTATCAGGTACAAATCCCCAATATCTAGAATCTAAGCTATCATCTCGGTTATCTCCCATCACAAAATAATGCCCTTTAGGCACTACACAAGTAAACCCGCTTTGTGTGTAGGAACAGTTTGAAGAGAACGGAAAATTATCAGGGTTTATGACATAATTTGGCTTTTGCTCATCAACTAAAATATTATGTTTAACATTTGTGTCTATACTTTCAGTGAACTGCTTATTATATGAACCAATTCCATCAGAATTATAGTAGTCTTGTAATCTTTCATAATTTAAAGGCTTATCATTAATAATCAGGGTTTTATTACGATATTCTATCTTATCACCTTCAACTCCCACTACTCTTTTTATGTAATCTGTAGTTTCATCTTTTGGATAACGAAAAACAACAATATCACCTTTTTGCGGGTCATTTAATTGCACAATTTTTTTATTAATCACAGGCAAACGTAAACCATAACTAAATTTATTTACTAAAATAAAATCGCCTGACAAAAGTGTTGGCATCATTGAACCAGAAGGAATTTTGAAAGGTTCTGCAATAAATGAACGTAATAAAAACACAATTAATATTACAGGAAAAATACCTGCGGTAAACTCCAGCCACCAAGGTTGACGCATTGCTTCTTCTTGAATTTCTTCTTTAGTTTGTACAATTTCAGCATTAATATTATCTTTCTTCCACAATGATATTTGTGAATCATATTGCTTTAATAATAATGCAGTATATTGCTTACGTTTTTGCTTAAAATACAACAAATCTGACATATAAGCCAAACCCGTAACGACAACCGCTAAAAACAAAACTAATTGGAAATTCATATTATCCTTTTTATATTCCACTTAACTAATTATGATTAACTTAAATTTTAGACATGGCAAAACCACATTAAATGCAATTTTAAAAACCATAACTAACATAGAAATAAATTATATATTGTTTGATTAATTTAGTATATATAGATTGATTATATAAGATGTTATGCTTTAATTACTTTAGCATATAAATGTATAATTGTATTTTAAAAATCATAAAATATAAAAAGTACTATGTTCTTAATCTATCTTATTGATAATCAAGCAATAAATTCAGAAATTATCAATATTTTTCAAACAAAATTTTCAGCAACTATAGATAACCATAAAACAGAATTATCTAATCAAAAATCTATAAATTATAATCTTGGATACCACACAATTGTAATTACAACTACCCAGCAACCAAATAAAACTGAGCTTTACAAATTAGCACAACAATATAATATCGATGCTTTTTTTATTAATGATGAATTTAAAATAGATGATATTAAAATTATTGCTATGGATATGGATTCAACATTAATAAATATAGAATGCATTGATGAAATTGCAGACCTAGCAGGCGTAAAAGAGCAAGTATCTCAAATTACACGAGAAACAATGCAAGGTAAAATAAAAGATTTTAGTGAAAGCCTACGCAGAAGAGTGGCATTTTTAAAAGATATTAAACTATCATTACTTGATGATATTTATAATAACAGACTAAAATTATCACATGGTGCTGAAAGCATGCTAAATTATGCTCATGATAAAAAAATCTATACTATGTTATTATCAGGTGGATTTACCTTTTTCAGCGATAAGCTAAAAAATAGATTAAATCTAAACCAAGCTCAATCTAATCAATTAGGCATTAAAGAGGGATTGCTTACAGGGGAAGTAGAAGGCTTAATTGTTGATGGAATACAAAAAGCTAATTTTTTACAGCAAGCAATATTACAACAAAATATTAATTCAAAATATAGTATCGCAATTGGAGATGGTGCAAACGACCTACCAATGATGACAGTAGCAGGATTTAGTATTGCATATAAAGCAAAACCAATTGTTGCAGAACAAGCTAGCATATCAATAAAAAAAGGCGGATTAGATATTTTAATTCTGTTGCCATAGCTATAAAATAAGTTATAACAAATGATTTACTATAGTGCATATTACTGTATAATTTTAATGTTAAAAATTATACATATTAATCTTTAGTAATCATATATAACTCATGCAAAATAATATAAATAACTCAAATAATAACAAATTATCTATCCAATTAAAAATCTTAGATGCTAGAATTACCGAACTTGATTTAGTGCCAAAATATGCAACTGAATCAAGTGCAGGATTGGATTTAAAAGCTTTACTTGATACACCACTAACTTTAGAAGCTGGACAAAGTTGCTTAATCAAAACTGGTTTATCTATCTATATTCACAATCCAAATTTTGTAGGAATCATAGTTCCAAGGTCAGGTTTAGGGCATAAACATGGTATAGTTACAGGCAATTTAGTTGGAGTAATTGATGCTGATTATCAAGGCGAATTAATGGTAAGCTTATGGAATCGTAGCAGTACAGCTTATACCATACAACCATTTGAAAGAATTGCACAGTTATTAATTATGCCTGTAATGCAAGCAAGCTTTAATATTGTTAATGAATTTAATAATGATTCAGCTCGTGGGGCAGGTGGTTTTGGTAGTACAGGTACATTGTAATAAAATATAATTTTTATACTATTATTATAATGGCAACTTTTATCACAACAGAACCAAATATTATTACTGGCAGTCATGAGTATGATGCTAGTAAGCATATTGTGCAAAAGTGGCGAGAATATTGGAAATATTACCATAATAAAACTAATATTGATGATTATAATTTCACTGATATATATCATTTGCCATTATCTTCTATTCAATATTCAAATTCTAAGCAAGATTTAGGATTTATAGATAATAAATATGATTTTGATGCAATACTATTCATAAGTCCAAATGCAATTAAAAGCTTTTACCAAATTAGTAAAATTAATCATTATACAAATAATTTAACTTTACTCTCTAAAAATATCTGGCTAATTGGTCAAGCTAGCTATGAAGTGTTTTGCCAATACTATAATCCAAATGAATATAAAATTACCTACGTAAACCAAGCTCAAAAAGCTAATATACAACAATTATTTTACTTACTCGAAAATAATCATCAATTATTTAATCAGCAAAATATCCTTGTTATCAAGGGCAATTTAGGTAATAGTTGGTTTTATGAACAGCTAGAACAAAAATATAATGCTAATATAAAATATATAGTATCTTATACAAAAACTTATACACAAAGCTATTTAAATTATAATTCTGATGAACTAAAAAGATTACATGAAATTGCTATAAAAGATAATCAATTCAATATTTACATTAGTTCTAGCGATACTTTAGCTATATGGCATAATTATTTTTCCAGATTAATAGAAATATATCCTGAAACATTTACTCAAAATATACAGCAAACTATCTATATAAAACATGCTTCAATTCAAGCTAAAGCACAAAAAATCTTTACTCAATCGGAATCTAAATTATCATATACCGCAAAAGTAGTATTAATAACTGATTTCGTTTAAAATACAGGCATAGCTAAATCATTATTAATGGTATTTCTGGCATGAAATTAAATCTACTCAAAACATCAAACATTGTAAGCACTTTGGTTGTAGTATCTTGTATTGCACTAAGTATATACAATTATAATAAATTAATTAAAGTAAGCTATGAATTTGCTAAAAAAGAAAATGAATGGCTACAAAAATATCAATTAATTGATGAAAAACTAAAAGCTTCAAATGATGTTGCAAAAGATTTTCAGCAAAAAGCCAATTTACTAGAACAAAAAAATGAGGATACATCAAAAAGCTTACATGAATTGCAATTAAGCATAGCACAAATGCAAATGCTACAAAATGCAGACCAATTAATGGCAATGCAGTTTAAGCACATTTTAACAATGGCATCAGAGCAGTTAAAAATCACGCAAGATGCAAATTCTGCATTATCAACATTACAAGCAATTGACGAAAGATTAGAAAAATTTCCAGCAAATCATTGGGTAGATGTAAGACGAGCTTTAAGCAATGATATATTAAATTTGAAGTTACAGCCAACCAATGATTTATCATCTAGTTTAGAAAGATTAAATAAAAACATTAATTTAATTGATGTTATGGCTTTTGTAACCCTTCCACAAAATTTAGAGAATAAAGATATAAATAATAGTGCATCTTGGTTTAGTCGTTTGTTTGCAAACATTTGGCTTGAATTAACAAGTTTAGTAAGAATTAGAAGCATAAATAATCCTGATTCTATTACATTATCAAAAAATGAAGAATGGTTTGTCAAAGAAAATTTAAAGCTTTTACTCAATCAAGCAAAATTAGCAGCATATAATAAAAATCAACAAGATTTTAATAATTATATACAACAGATAAAAATATATTCCAATAGATATATTGATAAAACAACTAAAAATGCAATATCCTTCAATAAAAATATTGATGATTTATCTTTAGTAAAATTTGCATCAAATATAAATATTAATCAAACACTACAAGCAGTAATAAACGCAGCTGGTCAATAAAAATATGGCGAAAGTACGAGTATCTGAACAACCTGCTTTTATTTTGCATCAATATGCATATAGCGAAACTAGCCTAATTTTGGACGTATTCACACGTGATTTTGGCAGAGTTAGCTTAATTGCAAAAGGTGCAAAACGCCCAAATTCAAAATTAAGATGTGTATTGCAATTATTCCAACCATTAGTCATAAGCTATAGCGGTGGCGGAGAAGTTAAAACACTAACCCATGCAGAATGGGTAAATGGAATTTTACCTATTCCTGAAAAATCTTTAATTAGTGCATTCTATATGAATGAATTAATCCGTGATGCATGTGCTAAGGAAGACCCGCATAATAATTTATTTGATAGTTATTTATATGCATTAACTGAAATATCTTATCTTAAAGATATAAATCAAACTTTAAGGCGTTTTGAGAAGTCATTATTAACATATATGGGTTTTGGGATATATTGGAATAAAGAATGGCTTACAGAAATAAACCATGATTCAACATTAATTTATCAGCCAAATATCGGATTTAAAATTAAAAAAGATAGCGACCCCAACCACTTGCCAACTATAACAAAAGAAAGCTTACTAGGGCTAATTGATGATGATTACACTAAGCAACCTAGCATGATTAAAAAATTACTTAGATTTATGGTTTCACAGCATTTTAGTACGAATATGAAAACAAAAAAACTAATGCAAGATTTATCACTTTATAGTTAGATTATATAGATAAATCAGAATTGCTTGTCATAGAGACGGACGCCAAAATTGCGACGAAGATAGTACAAATAGTACAGCTAGGAGCAATTTTTAGGACAATGAATATGCCAAGTAATTATCATTTAGATATAGCTATAACTCCGTGCTACGCTTATATGCCTTTGTTAAACTAGATTTAATAATTTCATCTAATTTATTCTCTTCAAATCCATTAATAGCTTGCTCTGTTGTACCACCTTTTGACATCACTGCTTTTTGCATATCAATTAAGTCTTTATCCATATTTAAAGCCATTTGTGCGGCACCACCAAATGTTTGAGAGATTAACTTTCTAGCAATATCTTGCTCTAAGCCCATTTCTGTTGCAAAATCTTGCATTGCTTTTAAAATATAAAACACATAGGCAGGAGCTCCACCAGATAAAGCTGTAACTGTATGTAATTTTTCTTCATCATCTAGCCAACTTGTGATGCCAGAACTAGCAAACATATCATTAGCAATTTTTTGATGTTGGGCTGATATAGCAAATCCAACTAAAGCACTAGCCCCCATATTAACTAGCAAAGGCGTGTTTGGCATGCAACGTACACAAGCATAATTTAAATAATTAGTAATAGTTTTAATACTAATCCCTGCCATTATGCTGATAACTAACAAATCATATTTTGCTTTGTTTTGATGTAAAATACTTGATAATTCTTGCATAACATTTAAGCTATCTTGGGGCTTGATAGCTAAAACTATGCAGTCTATATATTGCAAAATATCTTTTGTATTTTCTATATTATTAAATACAGTGCAAGATAATTTTTGCAATTCAGCATGTGTATGTTCATTTTTATCTACAACATAGATATTATGTTTTGTATTTATATTAATTTCGGATATTTCAGCAGTAGAATGAAAGCTATCATTAGTATTACTACTATTATTCATACCTTGAATAATAGCTTTTGCCATATTTCCACCACCGATGAATAGATAGTTTATTGTTTTCATATATATTTTATTCGTTTTATTTTGCAAATCAAAAATAATTGTATCAGAACTTATATCTTGCTCATTAGCCCATCTTACACAATAATTGTATGGATTTACTGAATTAAAATACTTAATATCAAGCAGTTCTTCAAAATATTCGCCTTTTATATAAGGCTTAACATCAAATATTCCTTTTATTCCTGAGCTTGTAATTATATTTAATTGATAATTATCTAATACTAAAGCTTGAATAATTTTATCCATACTAATTTAACTAATACAATACCACTACTGCACCCCAACCAAAACCAGCACCTACACCTTCCATAAGCACTGTTTGCCCTCTTTTTATTCTACCATCACGCACAGCTACATCAAAAGCTAATGGTATTGAAGCAGCTGAAGTATTTCCATGTTCATTAACTGTAGCCACCATTTTATCTAATGATAGGCCTAGCTTTTTGGCTGTGCCTTGCATAATTCGGATATTAGCTTGATGAGGAATTAACCAATCTAAATCTTCCGCTGACATATTTGCTTGTTCTAATGCTTTTATTGCAACTTTTTCAAGGCAACTAACTGCCATTTTAAACACAGCCTGACCGTCCATATGCACAAATGGTTGACCAACTATGCTACCGTTTTGTACATGAGATTTTGCACATAACATTTCAATTTCATGTCCGTCAGCATGTAAAGCAAAGCTTTTTACTTGTGAACTTGAGTTTTCATCTTCATTTCTGCTTAGCACAACTGCACCTGCACCATCGCCAAATAAAACACATGTTGTTCTATCTTCAAAATTTAACAAGCGAGAGAATGCTTCTGCACCTATTACTAAAATATGTTTATATGCACCATTTTCAATAAATTGAGTTGCGGTCGATAAGGCATAAATAAAACCAGCACATACTGCTTGCAAATCAAAAGCAGCACAATTATTTGTAATACCTAATTTTTGTTGTACTAAACATGCAGTACTTGGAAAAATGTAATCAGGTGTAGATGTAGCAACAATAATTAAATCAATTTGATTTGCATCTACATTTGCCATTTCTAAAGCTTTTTGTGCAGCAATCGATGCCATATCGCTGGTGTTTTCACTTTCAGCATAATATCTATAGCTAATACCCGAACGGCTAAATATCCATTCATCGCTTGTTTCAATGTTTTTTTGAGCAAGTAATTCTACTAAATCATTATTTGTAACTCTTTTTTTAGGTAAATAGCTACCCGTGCCTGAAATTTTTGCTTTATATTTTTGTGTATTATTTATCATATATTAGTTGTTAAATTTTTGTTGCATATGCTCTATCATATTGTATTTACTAGCTCGATAAGCATATTCTAATGCATAGAAAAATGCGATACTATCCGCACTGCCATGGCTTTTAACTACTAATCCATTTAAGCCAAGTAACATTGCACCGTTATATCTTCTATGGTCTACTGATTTTTTTATTTCTTGTAATACGTTATATGAAAGTAATGCACTAATTTTTGTGAGGATATTTTTTGCAAATGATTGCTTTATTGATGTTGAAATCATTTTAGCAACTCCTTCAGCTGCTTTTAATGCAACATTTCCTACAAATCCATCGCATACTACAATATCCGTAGTACCTTTAAAAATATCATTACCTTCAACATTACCGTAAAAGTTTAAATCACTTTCACGTAGGAGTTGTCCAGCTTGTTTAACTACATCATTACCTTTTATTACTTCTTCGCCAATATTTAATAAACCAACAGTTGGAGAATCTATATTACTTATAGCCCTTACCATAATGGTTGCCATATGTGCAAATTGTAGTAAATTATATGCAGAACAATCTGCATTTGCTCCTAAGTCAAGTACAGCTGTACCTGTTTGCTTTTGGTTTGGTAAAAATGTAGCAATTGCTGGTCTGTCGATACCAGATATAGTTTTGAGTAAATAATGCGAAACTGCCATTAATGCACCTGTATTGCCTGATGACACGCACACATTTGCATTAGTGTTTTTAACTTGTTCAATCGCTAAACGCATTGATGATTTACGCTTTTTGCGTAAGGCTGTTTCGACATTATCATCCATACTAACAACTTCATCAGTATGAATTATTTCTATATTATTTGTGAAATTTTGGCAAATGCTATGCGTTTTTATTTTTAATTCGTCTCCAACTAATATAATTTTTACGTCTTTATTATTTTCTAAAAATTTAGCACAAGCAGGTAATGTAGCCTCTACACCTATATCACCGCCCATAGCATCTACGGCAATGGTAAGCATATTTTTAATTATTAAACTAAGAGAATTTATTATATCACTAAACTAGCATATATGTAAAAATGCAAATTGTAATGTTGGGGGAATATTGGGTTTGTGTTAAGAACCCTTACGAATTTTACATAGAATCGAAGTAGTTGAATAACCTTGCACAAAAGACAAAATTTCAACAATTCCGCCCCACGATTGCACGATTGGAGTTTCAGGCAGACTATTAATTGTATAATCGCCACCTTTAACATATATATGAGGTTTGATTTTTTTGAGTAATTCTATAGGTGTTTTTTCTTCAAAAATCACAACGTAATCCACAAAAAGCAAACTAGCAAGCATAATTTGCCTATCAAAATGCGAATTTATTGGCCTATCCTCACCTTTAGCAAGCATTTTAGTGCTTAAATCACTATTCAACCCAATAATTAATTTATAACCTAAATTTTTAGCTTGAGCTAAGTATGTCAAATGCCCTTTATGCAAAACATCAAATACACCATTTGTGAATACTAAAGGTTGCTCTTTTGTACAACCTAAAGCTTCTGTAACGCAGATTTTTTTCTCTATCAAATCATCTAAGTACTGCTCTGTAATAATTTTAGATTGAATAAAACTAGCGATAGATTTATCTATATTATCATCAATCTCCAACAATAGATTATTTGAATTATGCATATTTGTAATTTATTCAACTAGAGTATTTATATTATTTAATGATTCAATACTAGATAATAAAGTATCTAAATTATCTGCGCCTAAAATATTAAAATCATTTGATTTAGCACTATCACTAGGTAAAATTCTTTTTACTAAACCTTGTAATACTTTAGCTGGTCCACATTCTACAAAATTTGTAATATTATTACTTAACATTAATTCTATCGTTTCTACCCAACGTACTGAACTTGAAACTTGCTTAACTAATGCTTGTTTAATATTTGCAGAATCTACAGGCATGGCAACATCAACATTATTAATATATTTAATATCTTGAATTGGATTTATTGTTACATCTTTTAAGTATTGCTCAAGCTCTAAACTTGCTGGAGATAATAAAGATGAATGAAATGGAGCTGATACAGGTAAAGGTAAAGCTCTTTTTGCACCCGACTGCTTTAAAGCGTTACAAGCTTGCTCAAGTGCTTCTTTATGTCCTGCAATTACAGTTTGTTCTCTTGAGTTGTAGTTAGCAACTTCAACACTACCAAATGTTTTTTGTTGTGTAATTTCTTGGCAAATTTGCCGAATTTTATCGGCTTCTAAACCTATAATTGCAGCCATGCTACCAACGCCAGCAGGCACAGCTTCTTGCATAACTTTTGCTCTAAATCTTACTAATTTTATAGCATCACTAAATGCTAATGAACCTGTAGCAACTAATGCACTGTACTCGCCTAAACTATGACCCGCAACTAAACTAGGCAATATATTTGTTTTTTGTGTCCATAAACGATAAATAGCAACTGAAGTAGCTAATATAGCAGGTTGTGTGTAGATTGTAGAGTTAAGTTTTTCTGCAGAACCATTTGCTATGACATCGTATATATCTTCATTCAAGCTGTCATTTGCTTCTTCTAAGGTTTGTTTTACAATTTGCTCCCCAGCAAAAGTTTCTAACATGCCAACAGCTTGCGAGCCTTGCCCTGGGAATATAAAAGCTAGATTATTATTTAAATTCATATTGATGTAATGATATAAGGATAATTATTTATTGAATTGTTGTAACTTTTTCTGTAATTTTTCTAACAGAACCATTATCTGCTAAAAATGAACTATCTGTTTTACTGTCTTTAATTTCAACAATTAAAGATAAAGATTTAGCTATACCTAATTCATGCATTTCTTATGCATGAACCTTGTAGACTACTAAGGTCATTACCACAAAACACAGCAACTTCTCCTGAAGTTTTAGGGTCTCTATTTTTTGTAAAAGGCTTAAATTCTCTTTTATTAAAACCACTTTTCACTACAACTTCACTACTTGATTTACCTAAAATCATAGCAGTGTATCTAGCATTTTCATAGCCACAGCTATTACAACTACCTACCATAAATCTAAAAATCCTCTATAAAATTAAAATAACCTCTGATATAAAATACTATGAAGTTATCATAAATATTTTATACCACTTATGTTTGTATCTACAAAATTTTTATACTAAAATAATACCTAAACAGTAATCGCACTTGTAATCGTATTCTGCATATTTTCAGCATGCGTTATGTACTTTGGTTTACGTACTTCAATATCATTCATGATATCTTCAATTTGGTCTGAATCTATCGTTTCCCATTCCATTAAAGCAGTTACCATTTTTTCTACACGATGTTTATTTTCAATTAATATATTCATCGCTCGTTTGTACTGCGTTTCGATTATAGTACGTACTTCTTCATCAACTTTTTGTTGAGTATGTTCTGAAATGCTACGTGGATTACCAAATGAATTTTCATTATTTGTGGTGTATACCATAGGTCCTAAAGCATCAGTCATACCGTATTTAGTTACAATATCCCTAGCAACTTGAGTAGCTTTATTAAAATCATCTGATGCACCCGTACTACGTACATTTAAAAACACCTCTTCGGCAGCCCTACCACCAAAAAGTATCGCCATTCGTTCAAGCATATCATCATAGTAATATGAACGCTTATCATGTTCTGGCAATTGCCAAGTTACACCCAACGCCCAACCTCTTGGCATAATCGTTACTTTATGTACTGGGTCTGCTTTTGGTAAAAGTGAAGCAACAATTGCATGTCCTGATTCATGGTAGGCAGTTGCTCTTTTTTCTTCTTCTCGCATCACAGCTGATTTACGCTCTGGCCCCATAAAGATTTTATCTTTAGCATCTTCAAAATCTTGGAAATCAACTAAACGTTTGTTTCTTCTCGCTGCGAACAATGCAGCTTCATTTACTAGATTTGCTAAATCAGCACCTGAAAAACCAGGAGTACCTCGTGCAATTACACTTGGATCAACACTTGCATCAATTGGTATTTTACGCAAATGAACTTGCAGTATCTGCTCCCTACCTCTGATGTCAGGTAAACCAACATATACTTGCCTATCAAATCGCCCAGGTCTTAACAATGCTTTATCAAGAACATCAGAACGATTAGTTGCAGCAACGACGATAACACCTGAATTTGCTTCAAAGCCATCCATTTCAACTAGCATTTGATTTAATGTTTGTTCTCTTTCATCATTACCACCGCCATAACCGCCACCACGTTGTCTACCCACAGCATCAATTTCATCAATAAATATAATACAAGGAGCTTGTTTTTTAGCTTGTTCAAACATATCTCTAACACGTGCAGCACCAACACCTACAAACATTTCAACAAAGTCAGAACCTGAAATTGAGAAAAATGGTACTTTTGCTTCGCCTGCAATTGCTTTTGCTAATAAGGTTTTACCAGTTCCAGGTGGACCTATTAATAAAACACCTCGAGGGATTTTACCACCTAATTTTTGGAATTTGTCAGGTGATTTTAAAAACTCTACAAGCTCGCTAACTTCTTCTTTTGCTTCATCACAACCAGCAACATCAGTAAAATTAATTTGATTTTCATTTTCATCAATTAATCTAGCCCTTGATTTACCGAAACTAAATGCACCACCTTTACCACCGCCTTGCATTTTATTCATCATGTAAAACCATAGCCCAGCAAGTATGAGAATTGGAAAAATAGACATTAATAGTGAAAACAATACACTAGGTTCTTTAGGAGGTAATCCTACAATCTGTACATTTGTTTTTAATAGCTCATTAACCATGTAAAAATCAATTGGAGCAATTAATTGATAAGGTTTACCTGACTTAGGTGTTACATATAAAGTTTGACCACCCATTTCAGCATTTTGAATATCAACCTTTTGGATTTTGCCCGCTTTAGCATCATTCATAAATTGAGTGTAAGTAACGCCAGCAATAATTTTTTTATCATCTAGTTGTTTATATAGAAAAAATAAACTACCAATGATTGCTATCCAAAGCATGACTTTTTGCATACCATTAAAATTATTCAAACTATGCTCCTTCGCTGGGTAATATACAATTTATATATGACAGTAAAACTTTGCATTTTATTATACTAAAACTTTTATATTTTCGCTATTTAAACCAATATATAAGCATTTAGCATACAATATTTGTAACAAATCATTATTTATACAACGTTAATTTATATACTTCTTAGAATTATTTTTGATTTTAAAAATAAAGCACTAATAAAATTAAATGGATTCAGCTATAACTACTATTATATTTATGATTGCTATATAATATGTAGGGACAAATTAATTTTTTTCAAGCATAAATAATGAAACAGCTCTTAAATATATTATTAAATAAACATATGCATTTTACTGCAAATACTCTTATAAAAAAAACGTATATAAAATATAATAATAGTTATAATAATATCATGATGAAAAAAATTGGCAAATTAAGCCTAGTATCAACGATGTTTTCAGTATTGATATTATCAAGCTTTATTCATAGTGCAAACGCACAAAATTTACCAAAAATTAATTTAAGCAAATTTAAGAATATAGATATATATCACGTAGAAACATCAAGCATTCCTGCAATTAGTGTTAGTTGGATATTTAAAAGACTATATACTTTAGATAATCCATGTATTGGAGAAATGGCTGTTGGACTAGTTGGCAAACAAATTGCAAATTATACAGAAGAAGAAACTAACAATAATTTAACTGATATTGGTGCAGAATTTTCAATCTCTGATAATAAAGACTATATACAAGCAAATTTACGCACTTTAAATTCAGATAGAGATGTTGCAATTAAATGGTTTAGCCAAGCAATTTATTCATCTGTGTTTAATGAAGATATTTTCAATCGTGAAAAAGCAAGAATATATCAAGCTTTACAAGAACAAGAAAAAGAACCATCTTATATTGCATCTACTAATTTAATTAGTGCAACATATAAAAATCATGCTTATGCACAATCTTGCAAATCAAATGATATAAAAAAAGTTACCCTTGAGCAAATAAAAGACTACTACAATCAGCAATTCAACAGCAAGAAATCTAATAAAATATTAATTGTAGGGAATATAAAAACAAATGAAATAAATAATTTATTAGATAAAAACATAGCTGATAAATACTTTTCAAATCAAGATAGTAAATCAAATGTAAGCAATATAGTAAAAACTAGTTACGCTGAAGCATTTAGTATCAATAAAGATATTAAAGTTACTAATAATAATTATGATATGGATATTACTCAATCACAAATTAGAATGGGTATGCCGTTTATTAAAAGAGATAATCCAGATATCTTTAATTTACTTGTTGGAAATTATATTTTAGGTAGTGGTGGATTTAATTCAAGGCTCATGGAAGCTTTACGAGAAAAACATGGTTTTGTTTATGGTATATCATCAAACTTTATGCCGTGGGAGCAATCAGGATTATTTATGATTGATTTACAAACCAAAATTAGTCAAAATCAGCCAGCAATTAAACTTGTTAAAACAACCATTGATGATTTTTTACATAATGGAATTAATCAACAAGAATTAGATAAAGCCAAAAGATTTTTATTACAAAGCTTTTCATCTAGATTAGATACGAATGAGAAATGGCTTAGCCAATTATCTACAATTGCATTTTATAACCTGCCTTTAAATTATTTAGATACTTGGCAACAAAATATAAATAATACGAGCATAGAAAGTGTTAATAGTGCTATGAGAAAATATCTTGATACAAGTCAATTAAACACTAGTATTGTAACTAAAAATTAATCAAGCAACTATTTATATAACTGTTAAGCATTTAATAAACTAGCAAGTACTATTATATTAGAGGCAAGCTGTGGTATAATGACGCACAAAATAATGTCAGTGTATAAATAGGTGTAATTATGATAATTAATGCACAGAGCCTATTACTTACCGTATTATTACCATTAATTGGTTCTATAATTGCGGGAATTTTTGGTTCAAAATTTAGTAATTTTAAGCTTAGCCCTAAATTAGTTCATTCCATAGTTATTTTATGTGTTGGGGGTTCTTTTGCATTATCTGCATTTACTGCATATAACGTAATAGTAAATGATGCATATTTTAATCAAACAATCTACACATGGATGCAACTTGGAAAGTTTAAGTTAGAAGTAGGATTTTTAGTTGATAGGTTAACTGCAACAATGATGTGTGTAGTTACATTTGTGTCATTAATGGTGCATATCTATACGCTTGGATATATGGCTGAAGACGAAGGAAACACAAGGTTTTTCTCTTACATTTCCCTATTTACTTTTGCTATGTTAATGCTAGTAATGAGCAATAATTTACTACAATTATTCTTTGGCTGGGAAGCTGTTGGCGTAGTGTCCTACCTACTAATTGGGTTTTGGTATACAAAAGATACAGCTATATTTGCTAATATGAAAGCCTTTTTAGTGAATCGTGTCGGCGATTTAGGATTCATTCTCGGTATTGCATTAGTTGCAATACATACAGGTTCATTTAATTACACTGAAATTTTTGCACAAAAAGATAAATTACTAAATGTAGTTTTACATCTAAATGGCTTGGATTGGTCATTAATTACAGTAGCATGTATTTGCTTATTTATTGGTGCAATGGGTAAATCTGCTCAATTTCCTTTACATGTTTGGTTACCCGATTCAATGGAAGGTCCAACACCAATATCTGCTTTAATTCACGCCGCAACAATGGTTACAGCTGGTATTTTCATGGTATCAAGAATGTCGCCAATTTTTGAATTATCAGACACAGCATTATCATACATATTAATTACAGGTTCTATCACAGCTTTATTTATGGGCTTTTTAGGAATTGTACAAACAGATATAAAACGTGTGGTTGCATACTCAACACTTTCTCAATTAGGATATATGACAGTTGCACTTGGCGTATCAGCTTATCCTATTGCAATATTTCACTTAGTTACGCATGCATTCTTTAAAGCCTTATTATTTTTAGGTGCTGGTTCGGTAATTATGGGTTGCCACCATAACCAAGATATGCGTTACATGGGTAATATTAGAAAATACATGCCAATTACATGGATTACATCATTAATTGGTTCATTGGCTTTAATTGGAACACCATTTTTATCTGGTTTCTACTCAAAAGATAGCATTATAGAAGCTGTTCACCATAGCCATATTTTTGGTGCTGGATTTGCTTATTTTTCTGTAGTATGCGGTGTTTTCATTACTGCATTTTACTCTTTCCGTATGTACTTTTTAGTATTTCATGGCAAAGAGCGTTACGAGCAAGACCCACATGCAGATGACCATCATGGATTATCGCATGGTCATAAGCCACATGAATCTCCTTTAGTAGTAACATTACCATTAATTTTATTGGCAATTCCATCAATTGTTTTAGGTGCATATTTGCTCATGCCAATCATTTCAGGCGAATTTTTCAGCAAAGGCGTAGCATATTCAACAATTATAGAAGTTAGTAATAGCCATGCCTCTATGTTAAATCTAAAAGAAGAAATTCATGGCTGGGTTGCAATGGCAATACATGCCCTAACCACATTACCATTTGTGTTAAGCATATCAGGTGTTGTGCTAGCATGGTTACTTTACATAAAATTACCTCATATTCCTACAGGCATAAAAAACATATTTAAACCAATATATAATTTACTAGATAATAAATATTACCTTGATGCAATTAACCAAGTAGTTTTTGCAAATGGCTCTGTAAAGATTGGTAAATTTTTATGGCGTTTCCTTGATGTTACAATCATTGATAGTTTATTTGTAAATGGTGCGGCTTATTTAAGCAGTAAATTTGCCAAAATAATTAGAAAAGCACAAACTGGATATGTATACCATTATGCAATTGGAATGGCATTTGGTGTATTTTGTATGTTGGCATATATAATTGCGAAAATATAGGTGATAAAATTATGTTATTAACTTTAAGTATTATCGTACCAATTATCCTTGGTATTCTCCTACTAATAACAGGAAGTGATAATAAGGCAAAATATACTAAATGCTTTGCATTATTTTCAAGTATAGCAAGCTTTATCATCACTTTATTTTTAATCTGTGGGTTTGATAAAAATTCTGCAGATATGCAATTTGTTGAAAAACATAAAATATTAGATATATTACCTATTCATTACTACTTAGGTATTGATGGTATATCTTTATGGTTAGTTGTACTTACGTCTTTTATTACCTGCTTAATTGTGATTGCTGGCTGGCGTGTTATTGAAAAACATCTTGCTATGTATAATGCATGTTTTTTAATTTTATCTGGCTTAACAATTGGTGCATTTAGTGCGTTAGATGGCATATTATTTTATATATTCTTTGAAGCAACCTTAATTCCAATGTATTTAGTAATTGGTATTTGGGGAGGTCCTAAACGTGTATATGCAGCATTTAAATTTTTCTTATACACCTTACTAGGTTCTTTATTATCTTTAGTTGCTATTGTTTATTTATATAATAAAACACATAGTTTTGAAGTGCTTATATGGCATGCATCACCATTAAATTTACAAGAACAAATTTTAATATTTTTAGCATTCTTAGTTGCATTTGCAGTAAAAATTCCAATGTGGCCTGTACATACTTGGTTACCAGATGCCCATGTTGAAGCACCAACAGGTGGTTCAATGTTACTTGCAGCTATTATGTTAAAATTAGGTGCTTATGGCTTAATGCGTTTTGCTATGCCAATTAATCCAGATGCAAGCCATGCTTTAGCTTCATACATAATCGTTGTATCACTAATTGCTGTTATATACATTGGTTTAGTAGCATTAGTCCAAACTGATATGAAAAAATTAGTAGCATATTCTTCAATATCTCATATGGGATTTGTAACACTTGGGCTATTCATATTTAACTCTTGGGGAGTTGCAGGCGGTTTAGTGCAAATGATTTCTCATGGTTTTGTATCTGCTGCTATGTTTTTCTGTATTGGTGTTTTATACGATAGAGTTCACTCTAGAAATATTGCTGATTATGGCGGTGTTGTAAATGTAATGCCTAGATTTGCAGCTTTTTCATTACTATTTGCAATGGCAAACTGTGGATTACCTGCAACTTCAGGTTTTGTGGGAGAATTTATGGTAATTATCGGTGCTGTTCAGCATAATTTATGGATAGGTTTATTGGCTGGTTTAAGCTTAATTTTAGGTGCGGCTTATAGCTTATGGATGTATAAACGAGTTATTTTTGGTAAAATTGTTCATGATAGTGTACGTGAATTAACCGATATTAACTCTAGAGAATTTTTAGTTTTATTTATTTTAGCTGCAGCTACTTTATTTATGGGTTTATATCCTAAATATTTTACTGATTTCATGATGCCTGCTGTAGAGAAACTAATACAGCATTTAGCACAGTCTAAATTATAAATAATATAGCTAAATTAGAATATTTTGTCATAGAGGCAGACGCTAAAATTACGACGAAGATAGTACAATTAGTACAGCTAGGAGTAATTTTTAGGATAACAGATATGGCAAATCATTATGGTTTAGCTATAGATTAGAAATATAAAATCTAAGGATAGAACATGTTATTATTTTTACCAGAGATATTAGTAGGATTTCTAGCATTGGCTTTGCTAGTAATTTTATGTATTTCACCAAATAGAAATTGCCAAAAAACTATATGCAGTTTAGCTTATCTTTTAATACTAAATGGTGCTTACTTTATAGTGTTAGCTTTGTGTAATTCTAGTTATATTATTGATGTAATTATACAAAATAATTATGCAATTGATAAATTTTCTTATGCACTAAAAGGTATTGTGATACTTGGTAGTGGCGTAATTATTCTATACTCAAAACAGTATTTAATATCGCATAATTTATTCAAAACAGAGTTTTTTGCTTTATTTATGCTGTCAATTTTAGGGCAATTAATCTGTATCAGCTCTGTTCATACCCTACTGACCTATTTAGGTATTGAGTTAATGGCTTTAGCTATTTATGGTTTAGTAGCATTTAATTACAATAAGCAAGCTTCAATTGAGGCAGGTATTAAATACATGGTACTTGGTGCTATTGCATCTGCATTATTACTATATGGCATATCGATGGTTTACGGTGCTACAGGCAGTTTAGTTTATTCTGATATATTTTTCTCAATTAAATCAAGTGCATATAATCCTGTAATTATGTTACTTGGTATAGTTTTTATTATTGCTGGTTTAAGTTTCAAACTTGGTTTAGTTCCTTTTCATATGTGGGCTCCAGATGTATATGAAGGAAGTAATACTGCAACCACATTAATTGTATCAACAATTCCTAAAATTGCTATTGTAGTTTTAGTATTTAGATTATTTGCTGATGTTTTTTATGATATATCAAGTAAATATATTGTAATTTTACAAACGATTGCTATTGTTTCATTATTTGTAGCTAATTTAACTGCAATTATGCAAACAAATATCAAACGTATGTTAGCTTACTCAACTATTTCACATATTGCTTTTGTAATGCTTAGTTTAGTTAGTTCTTATGTTTCATCTAATGTAGTATTTGCTACTCAAGCAAGTATGTTTTATATTGTTTCTTATGCATTTAGTGGTATGGCTGTTTTTGCTATATTACTTGGTTTAAGTAATAGCGACGATAATTTAACCTTAGATAGTTTAAAGGGATTGGCTAAGAAAAATCCAATAATTGGGTTTGGATTATTAATTTGCATGTTCTCACTCGCTGGCATACCTCCAACCGTTGGATTTTATGCAAAATTGCTTGTAATTCAAGGATTAGTGCATACTCATCAATATATTTTAGCAGTTATGGCAGTTGTAAGCTCTGTAATAGCAGCTTTTTACTATTTACGTATTGTTAAAGTAATCTACTTTGATGATGTAAGCGAGCAATTGCCTGAATTTGTGCAAACTAAATCTGCTAAAGTATTTATGACAATCAATTTTAGTTTAATTCTAATTTTAGGTATTTATCCCAAATTGCTTGTTAGTTTATTTCAAAATCTAATTAGGTAAATTATAAAATTTATCATGTTACAGCCAAGTGTTTTAAGATGCTTGGCTTTTTATTTTTCTAGACTTAATATATTTATTAATATTTCTGAATTGGTTGTTTAGTTACTCTAATTCCTATATACTTTACATGTTTGCACTCAGTCTCTGTAGGTTATAATCATATATTAAACCTAAATCTATTTTTATGTTAGCTCTATTATTTTTTTCTATCCTTTTAGCTAATTTGCCTTTTATTATTAATATATCTATTTTTAATAAAATTAAATCAATAAGGTTAATTATTTGGTTAGCCTTTTATATAAGCCTGATATTTTTTAGCTTTTTTTTAGAGAATCAGCAATATGGTAATGTATATAAAAAAGAATGGGATTTTTATGCAATTACTTTTTGTATATATATAATTTTGGGCTATCCAAGTATTATATGGCAGTACTTATATAAGAAATAAAGGAATTATAATATTATGAATTTAAACTTGAAAAAAATATCTGCTTTATGTGTTATAGCTATTAGTTATGCATGCACTAGTATAAATGTAAATGCACAAAATGCTCAAAGCTTAAAAATTGGTGTTATTGATGCAGATAAAATTATGCAAGATGCAAAAATATCAAAATTAGCACAAGAGAAAATTCAAAAAGAAGTTAGTCGTAGAGAACAAGAATTAAAAGCAATCTCTAGCAAGGGTCAAGGTTTATTAGATAAATTTCAGAAAGAAGCTGCAAAATTATCTGATAGTGATAAAGAAAAACGCAAGCAAGAACTTGATGCTATTGATGAAAATTTCAAATCTAAACAATTTCAATATCAAGAAGAAATAGCTAAGATTAAAAATGAAGAATTAGCTAATGTAGTTTCTAATACAAATGCTGTAATTAAAACCGTTGCAGCTCAAGAAAAATTTGATTTAATTCTACAAGATGCTATCTACGTAGCTCCATCAATGGATATTACAGATAAAGTGTTAAAAATATTAAATCAATAATTATAGCTATACTATCAATAACATATTATATTCAAACAAACTATGTCTATATTATTACAAGAATTAGCCCAGCTTTTTAAAGCAGAAGTTCATGGCAATTCACAAATTCTAATTAGTAGTGTTGCCTCTCTTGAAGATGCTAATCCTAATCAAATTAGTTTTATCAGTAATCGTAAATATTTATCTAAATTAGAATTTACAAATGCTGGTGCAATTATCATGTCAGAACAGGAATTATCTTACTGCAAAACTAATTTTCCACATAAAAATTTTAGTGCAATAGTAAACAATAATCCATATGCAACTTTTGCTCGTATATCGCAATACTTCTTTGATAAAACAAATAATATAGATATTCATGGTAAAAATATTCATAAAAATATAAATATTTGTGAAAGTGTAGAACTACCTGAAAATATTAAAATTGATGCTTTTGTAACTATTGAAACAGGAGCAATATTTGGAAATAATGTTAGTATTGGTTCTGGTTGCTATATAGGTAAAAATGTAGTTGTTGGAGATAATACTTTTATTTACCCTAATGTAAGTATATACAATGATTGTGTAATTGGTAAAAATAATATTATTCATAGTGGCACAGTAATTGGTAGTGATGGTTTTGGATTCGCTCCCGATTTACATAATTCAAATCCAGAATGGGTAAAGATACCGCAAATTGGTATCGTTGAAATTAGTGATAATGTTGAGATTGGTTCTAATACAACTATTGATAGAGCAACTTTTGGTAAAACACTAATTGGCAAAGGCTGTAAAATTGATAACCAAGTGCAAATAGCTCATAATGTTAGCTTAGGTAATTACTGTGTAGTTGCAGGTTGTACTGCAATTGCAGGAAGTACAAAAGTTGGTAATTTTTGCATGATTGGTGGAAGTAGCCAAATTGCTGGACATTTAGAAATTGCTGATGGAACTATTATTTCTGGCGGTACAGGAGTAATGCATTCCACAAATAAAGGCGAAAGAATTACAGGCGTTTTTCCTGCCATGCAACATCGTGATTGGGAAAAAAGTGCCGCAATAATTAGACAAATTCAAAACCTACGCAAGCAAATTAAAGATATAGAAAAAGGCTTAAATAAGTTAATATAAGCTGTTTACTCTTAATATATTAATCTCGCAAAAATAAATAAATTTACTATGTTGCGAGATTTACAAATATTTATATCATTTTACTTAAACTGCACATTTAAATTCTTCTATACTTAGTTTTGGATAACCCTGTCCGCCTGCATATGCTATTTTATGCGAACCCATTTTGTTACCAATACGAATTGCTTCTTCTATTGACATATTATTTTCTAATGCATAAATAAAACCAGCCCTGAATGCATCGCCACAACCTGTTGGGTCAATGATATTTTGAGCAACAAAGCCATTTATCATCAATCCATTTGGATTTTTCTGATTATATAAACAAGCACCCTTATCTGCCATGGTTACAATAAATGCATTTAAATTTGGTAATAAATTTGCTATAGTTGTATTTAATTTACTAAGCATCATATCGCATTCATATTCATTTACAATGATATATTTACTGTAAGATATTGATTGTGCTAGCTCTTGTTGACTAAATAGTGGCATAGCCTGCCCCGCATCAAAAATCACATTAATTCCTGCATTATGTAGATTTTTCACATGTTCAACCATTCCATCTTTACCATCAGGAGATACAATAGCTAATTTATAGTTTGATAAATTACTTATATTATTGATACTATTTAAATGTGCAAACGCCATTGCACCTGGATAAAATGTATTAATCTGGTTTTGTTTAGCATCATTAATAATCATTAATTGCACTGTAAATGTATCATCTAATATTTTTATATATTCACTACTTACACCAATTACATCAAGATATTGTATATAATCACTAGCATCAGCACCCATTGTTGCAACAATTTTTGGCTCACTACCAAGCATTTTTAAACCATATGCAATATTACCAGCACAACCGCCAAAATGACGATTTAAGCTAGAAGCTAAAAAAGATGCATTTAATGTACCTGTATAATTACCTAAATTAGCATCTTTAAATTCGCCTTGATATTGAAAAATGCAATCATATGCCATTGAACCACATACTAGTGTTGACATTGTTTTACTCCGAAATATAAATATAGAACGTTAAGTTTAACTTAATTTAATTAAAATATATAGATAATTCGAAATAATTTCACTTGTATAAATAAATATAGTTTTTATACAATCCACGGAAATTCTGTTTTGATATGAGGTATATTTAGATGTTCAGGATAATCAATTTTAGCCAGATATAATCCATCTGGCATAAATGTTGGTGCGGCTTTTTTGCGGTCTTTAGATTCTAATACTTCTTGTAACCATGAAGATGGCTTTTTATCTGTACCAATTTTAATGAGGCAACCCATAATATTTCTAACCATATGATGCAAAAATGCATTACCCTTTATAGTAAATATATACCATGAATTTTGTTGTTTTATATCAATATGATACATAGTTTTAACAGGGCTTTTTGCTTGACATATACTCGCTCTAAAACTGGAAAAATCATGTTCTCCAATCAAGCATTTAGCAGCTGTTTTCATGCTTTCAATATTAAGCTCTCCATATCTATCAGCTTGCATTAAATATCCTGATAAACTTTGAAAACATACAGGGGGAATTGAGTTTGCATACAAAGCATAATGATATGTTCTAGCTACTGCATGAAATCTAGCGTGAAAATCATCATCAACTTTTTTTGCCCATAATACTCGAATGCTACTATATCCTAATCGATTCAACAATGTATTTGTTCCCCTTACCCATGAGAATTCATCACGCATACAATTTGTGTCAAAGTGGATAACTTGTTCTAATGCATGCACACCAGCATCTGTACGACCAGCCACATAAGTGTTTACATTTTCATTTGTAAAATTATATAAAGCTTTTTCTAATGCAGATTGCACACTGATTAATGTAGGTTGTTTTTGCCAACCATGAAATTCCTTACCATTATAGGAGATGCCTAAACAAATTCTCATGTAGTTTATATTTAATTATGATAAATTTACTATTTATTACTTATTCTAATTAAAATTATTCGCTTTCGCCAAATTTATTATTAAATAATTCAATTACTGCATTTACTGCTTCTACGCAATCATCACCTTGTGCATCAATTACTATTTCACTACCAATTCCTGCTGCTAACATCATTACACCCATAATGCTTTTTGCATTCGCTCTTTTATTATTTTTAGCAATAAATACTTGGCTTTTAAATTGACTTGCAAGCTGTGTTAATTTAGCTGATGCCCTTGCATGTAAACCAAGTTTGTTACTTATGATAACAGAAGCAGTATGTTGTTCTGACATATTATTGTATAGTTAGTTTTATAGTTTTTATAGTTTACTAATAATAGTTATTATTTGCAAGTTTTAGCAATGCTAGCCATAACATATTTGCCTGATACTGTTGTATTTGTTGGTTTCTCATCAGGTATTCCAACACTACCACTAATTGCATCATCTACTAACTGCTTTTTTAGCATGCTTGAGCATTGTAGCACACCTTCCAATGAGCGTATTGCCATTTCATTTACAGGTAAATTTTGATGACAAATTGATTTCATTAGCATAGGTAGGCTTAAACCTGTTAGCATAATTATGGGAAGCACAGCATGAATATGATTAGAAAAGTTAAACTGATATTTTTCTATGAATGCCTTACCCATATTAAAAGGCGATGCACCATGTAAATCATTTAATATGACATAACCATCATAACGTTTTTCTTCAATCCATAATTTAATACTTTTATGGATTGATTGCTGAGTGTCATCGCCATGCACATTAACTGCTAAAATATTATCAGGAACATATCCATAAATATGGCTTACACAGTCTAACATCGCACTAGCTAGTGGAGCATGGACTAAAAGTATAATACCGTTCATATATATTTAATATCCAGTTTTATATTAATTAAGTGTTTCATTTAATACTATTTATCAATAAAGAAACAATTGTTTACATTTATAATGAAATACTTACGATATATTTTATTTATTAACAATAATTAATATATCAATATTATAAAAACACTTAGCATACTACTATAGACTATTAATTGCTTTTATAGTTTCATTATACCAAATTTCACCCACATCAATTAAACCGCTTCCTGTAATTTCTTGAAAACCACCTGGGCTTGTAATATTAATTTCTGTAAGATATTCACCAATAACATCAATTCCCGCCATAAAAATGTTTTGCTTTTTTAAATCAGCTTGTATTGCTGTTGCAATTTCTACATCTTTATCGCTTAGCTTATCAATTGTATAGGTACCACCTGCACCAATATTGCTACGTACATTATCTTTTTCAGGATTAATTCTGCGGGTTAAGCAATACGGAATAATGCTATCACCGATAATTAAAATCCTTTTATCGCCATTTGCAATTTCTGCAATTCGCTTTTGTATCATTAATGTACACGGTTTGTCGTTATTATTTAGTCTAAATAGTTCTAGTGCCGCACTTAAATTTGTTGCTTTTTCGTCAATATAAAAAATACCACGCCCCGACATTAAGTCAAGCGGTTTCAATATACTGCCACCATGTTGCTTGATAAATTGTTGCATAACATCTTTATCTTTAGTAACACATGTTGGAGTAATATACTGTGGGTATTTGAAAATAGAGAGTTTTTCGCTGTTTTGTCTTAGTGCGGAAGGGGAATTCATAACACTAATGCCTTTAGTGCTTGCATATTCAAGTAAATATGTAGCATAAATGTACTCCAAGTCATATGGAGGGTCTGTACGCATTAGTATTAGATTAAAATCAAGGATTGATAAATTTTCTGAATTAAGTTGTTGATACCAATTAGTAAGTTGGTTTAATGCAATATCTGTTGGGTAAGCATCTACAAATACCCCATCATTATTCTGATGAATATGTTTGGTTTCACATGTGTAAATAGTATGACCATAATGTGCAAGCTTTTGCAACATTATATATGTACAATCATGTTTGGTATTAAAGGTACTTAAGTTATCAGCTACAACTAAAACTTTCATTACTAT